>CAZQSG010000120.1:0-6400 GCA_964595925.1 uncultured Anaerolineaceae bacterium
TCCCGCGTGGTCTGCCAGGAGCAGTTCTTGAAAATGTTGAAAAAATTGCTGAAAATGCAGTGCGGCTGTGTCGCAAAGGAATCACGGTGGTCCAGGGGAAGCAGGAAGAAACATATTCTGTTGATACTCTCTGCATTCACGGTGATCACCCGGATGCCGATGCTACCGCCAAAGCCATTTCAGATTCACTGGCCTCTCGTTTGATTAAAGTCAAAGCATTGAGCAGGTAATCATGAAACTTCATACAACAATATGAAGTTTCTCTTAATTACATCCAGCCCCGCAGACTATAAATCGCCATTCCGATATATTCTTTCATCGCAATGGTAAAGGTACCGATATTAGCAGCATTCGGAATTAAAGCAATTAATACCGCTTCAATATCTTTCGGATGATAGATCGTGTCCCATTTAACCTGCGTCACTTTGTAATCTGTTGGTTCTGGAATCACTTTGAGACCTTCATGCTCAAAAACAGCCACAGAACGCGGCATATGCATGGCTGAAGTCACCAGAATGATTTCATCCACACCCATTTCATTGAGAATATCAGCAGAAAATAGCGCATCTTCATGTGTGTTGGCAGATTTCTCCTGCTGGATGATTACCTCTCGCGGCACCCCCATCAGCACCAGCAGATCTTCCATTTCTTGTGAAGCACTGACTTCCCGCCCTGAAAGCCAACTGATACCGCCTCCGCTGACAATGATGGTATCAATCCCGCCTTCATGATATAAAATAGCCGCATGCACCAGGCGATCACCAGCACCATTTACTTCTACGTGCTCCCGCGGATATTGTGCTGGCTCTGTACCGCCGCCTAATAGAACCATCACACGTGTTTCAGTATCCTGTGTCATCATCGGTTCATACTTCCACTCCAGTGAACGTGCCAGGGCAAAAGTTGTCCAGGTGTTCCCTACAATCCAGAGGACACAGATTGCGCTCAGGATTATTCCGCGAACCTGTTTATTATCTGAACTATGTACAAAAGCAACCCACAAGAGGATGAAGATCAAACCAACTGGATAAATAAAAAGTGGTAAAAATTTTGATAGAAAAATAAACATTTATCTCTCCCTTTTGCGCTCATCAACCTATCAAATCAGTCTCTTTCCGATGAATCGGATTATACAAATCCAATCGATAGGTCGTGTCCTTCAACAAAGAAAAGCCCATTCGTTCTAAATACCGCTGATGCGTTTTTGAATTTGCGTTGCAATAAACGTGATTGTATTTGCTGGTATCAAAAATTTCTGCTTGATGTTGATAAACAAAGCGGCCTAATTTAAAATCACGGTAATCTGGGATCGCAAAATCTATCTCAATCCACAATTTCCCATCCTCATGCTCATGAGTAATCAATAATCCAGCGGGCACCATATTGCACAGGACAAAAAATACAGTTGACCCCTCTTTAACTTCACCAGAATATTCAGGGATGAATTTCAGAATATCTTCATGATAAAATTTTAAAAACTTTTTTAGATAGTAACCACCCCGTTCCACCTCCAGAATCTTGTAATAATCCTTCTGAAAAGAACGAAATATATAATACAAGTCAATGCACACGACAAAACCATTCATCACTGCTACAGGAGCTGACTGAATTAATAAACCATACACTGAAAAAACAAGTCCCCCGATCAAATTGATCACACGCAGCCAAAACACATTGCGCATCATCAACGAAACCGCAACAACAGCTGACCCAATATAACCAGTTATTTCAAGCCAATTCATAATCATTCACCAATGGTTTATTCTTTTTAGAATTTACAGCGTTGTCTTACTACTGTTTACCGTAAATTTCTTTGATTTAATTCAATTATAACCCACAGGATTTCTTGGTTATACCTGGAAATTCGAAAGGTTGTGCCGCCAGTATAATCTTTACAAAAACTTAGTTGACTTCTCATGGGTATTATGCGAAAATAAAAATAACTAATTGCAAATGGGTCAAACCAGAAATAGGATTTTTTCTTTTGACCCCTGTGAAACCGAAGGAAAATCTTCTCTCGCTTTTCCACTTGCTATTTTACGAAAGAGGAGGTGATGTGCATTATGAATAGTTCCAAACGTAATGCTGTGGCGTCCCTCCTCGCTCAGCGATAACGGATGCCACAGCAACCAGAATCAAAAATCGAAGGAGCAACTTCGATTTTTGATTTAACGCAGGTCTTTAGGGAACTGGTTCCGTAAGCTGATCGTCTATAAGATGTAGATCAGTGATTGGCTGGCATTAATATTGTAACCAATGGCAATGATATAATTCTAAACACGACTGATCAACGTTGCAGCTTGAGATTATAACTATGAACGATTCGATTAGAGAGACACAACGAATTCACCTCCAACAAGAAAAACCCTCCCCCTTCTTGCAGATTTTCACTGCATTCATGCTGGGGATTCTCTTCTTCTTCATACTTGTAAGCACTTTTTTACTTGGCTATCAGCTCATCAATCTCAATCGTATATATCCTGGCGTTACCGTTAATGGCATTGATTTAGGTGGTTTGAATAAAGAAGAGGCCATCCTGAAGATCAGCAGCGAAATTAATTATCCCGTCGCAGGTCAGATCACATTCGTTGATCAAGGTCAGGTATGGAATTTTACACCGATGGAACTTGGCTTTTTTCTCGACTCAGAAGTCACTGTAGACAGCGCAATGCAAATTGGCCGCGGTTCTTTTGGAACCCGACTGCGTGAGCAATATCTGGCCATGTATTATGGCAGACCTGTTACTCCAACCTTCCTCTACAACGAACAAATTGCCTTTCTTATGATTGACCAAATTCGTCCAGTGATTGATTTGGAAACTATCGAAGCAACCTTGGAAATCAATAATCTTGATGTCGTTGCAACACCCGGACAAGATGGCCGTTCTTTAGATGGAATTGCTACACTCGTTTCACTCGAACCATTTCTATTGAATTTAGAAAACGCAGAAATTCCACTGGTGGTTAATGAATTTCCCGCAGGTATCATTGACGCTACAGAAGAAGCAGAATTGGCAAGCACGATCCTCAGTCAAGATTTTGAGGTTGCTATGCCTTCTGATGATGGCCAGGGACAGGGTCCGTGGTCAATTCAGAGAGAAACACTATCACAAATGTTAATGCTCAAACGTGTTGGTGATGAGGATCAAGACCTTGCACATTATGACCTGGGCATTGACGAAAGGATGTTTTATGAATTTTTGGCTCAGTTTTCTGATGGGTTGAAGCGCGAACCCGCAAACCCACGCTTCATTTTCAATGATGAAACCCATCAACTGGAAGTACTCCAATCTGCTGTAATCGGTCGAGAAGTCGATGCTGATATGACTTTGGCCGCAATGGAAGAAGCTATCCTCAACGGTGAACATTCATCTGTGATTGACTTTGAATACCAAAATCCGCCGGTTACTGATGATTCCAAAGGGGTTGATATTGGAATCACTGAACTGGTTCACGCAGAAACCTCTTATTTCTATGGTTCCGATAGTGCCAGGGTGCAGAATATTAAAACCTCGGCCAGTGAATTTCATGGCATTCTCGTTCCACCAAACACAAACTTCTCAATGGCTGCCCAAATGCATGATATAACACTCGATAATGGTTATGCGGAGGCATGGATTATCTATGGCGATCAAACTATTAAAGGCGTAGGCGGCGGTGTTTGTCAGGTCTCTACCACCCTCTTTAGGGCTGCGTTCTTTGCTGGTTTCCCAATCCTCGAAAGACATCCTCACGCCTACCGCGTTTATTATTACGAAAAAGAATATGGTAATTCCATCAACACCAACCTGGCGGGCCTGGATGCAACAGTTTACCTTCCGGTCGTTGATCTGGTCTTTACAAATGATACAGACAACTGGTTACTCATCGAAACCTATGTCATTCCCAGCTCCAGCTCGATTACTTTCAAGTTCTACTCAACCAGTGATAATCGCTCTGTCAACTGGAGTACAACCGGTTTAACAGATATTGAAGAGGAACCAGAGCCTGTATACCACTTCAATGATAAGTTGTCTGATGGACAAATTAAACAAGTGGACTGGGGCATTGCAGGCGGTAAAGTTACCGTTTATCGTGAAGTATTAAAAGATGGCGACTATTATTTTGATGATACTTTCTACACGCATTATCAGGCCTGGCGCGATGTCTATGAATATGGAAAAGATGCAGAACTCCCTGAAGACGCCATTATTGAATAAAACCTAACATTGTTGAGCTGAGTTTCATGTAAATAAACCTTGTCAGCATTGATAAAAAAGTGTGTCTGTTATTTCATGGTAAAATCAAAAATCAAGGAAATAATTTGTCTAATTACAATATCTTGAAAACCTAGATGGAGGAATACAATTTATGATCAATCAAGAACTACTTGAGATTTTACGCTGTCCAGTTTGCGTTCGTGAAAAAAACCTGGAAGGTAATTTGAAACTTGTCAAAGATACATGGCTGATTTGCAGCGATTGTTCGCGAAAATATCCAATTGTCGATGACATCCCTGTAATGTTGATTGAAGAAGGCGATAAATGGATCAGCACCGCTGAAGAGAGCCTTCCGGTTCCACCTCCTGGCATCGAATAGCTTTTACAGGTGAATGAAATAGAAAATACTGATAACAATATGACAGAAAATTTACTGCAATCGGAAAAACAATTTTTAGGCATCAGGTTAACAAAGCGAAACCTGATTATTTTAGGCGTTGTTTTCGCCTTGTCCATTGGCGCAGCAACCGCTGCCTTTTTCTTTGTACGTGAATTTGTAAAAGGATGGACACTGACAGAAATTCCTGGCGCCCCTGTTCTTGCCCAGGGGGAAGAGAATGCACTACCAGAACAAGGAGAGCTACCCGAAGAAAATGAAGAACTATCTCCTCCAGTAGTTGAACTTCCTGATTTACAATCCTCCTATCCGATGAATGAAAAATGGGATGGAGCCAGCCGGGTAAATGTACTTATAATGGGACTCGACTACCGTGACTGGGAGGAAAATTCAGGTGCATCACGTACCGATACGATGATTCTTCTTACCATTGACCCGCAGACCAAAACAGCAGGCATGCTCTCCATTCCTCGTGATCTTTGGGTCAGCATCCCGGGTTTCGATTCTGGCAAGATTAACACCGCTTATTATCTTGGTGAAGTCTACAAATTGCCGGGAGGAGGCCCTGGTCTGGCCATTGACACAGTGGAACATTTTTTGGGTGTACCGATTCATTATTATGCCGAGATTGAATTCATTACCTTCATCCATCTGGTAGATGAAATAGGGGGGTTAAAACTCCGCCCTGAAGAACCAATCATCCTCTACCCTCTGGATTATCCAGATTTCGAAACATCCACAAAGGTGACATTAGAACCGGGCGTATATACTGTTCCAGGGAATTATGCACTCGCCTACGCGCGTGCACGATATAGTGACGGCGGTGATTTTGACCGCGCGAAACGGACACAAGAAGTCATCATGGGATTTCGGGAGCAACTGGTCGACTTTAATATTGTGCCCAAACTTCTCCCAAAAATTGATGATATCTATCAACGTTTATCAGAAGGCATTCACACGAATATGTCCCTACAAGAGACCATTCAATTAGGGCTCCTGGCATTAGAACTTGATCTCGATAACATCGAAAAAGGGATTATCGGTCCAGATGTAGTTTACACCTCAAAATCTCCCGATGGCCTTGATATTCTGATCCCGATTCCTGATGAAATCCGCTTAATCCGAGATGAAATTTTCACATCAAATGAACTTGCCAGCCCCCTGGCCGATCAAGGTCTCAGCTCATTAGAATTGGCGATTTCTGAAGGCGCCCAGATCGCAGTTTTGAATGCAACCCTGACTGAGGGTTTGGCAGGTGAAACTGCTGATTATTTGACTCAGCAAGGTCTGACCATTCGTGAAACACAAAATGCAAACATTCTTTACGATATCACAACCATTCATCTTTATAACGGAACCCCCTACACAATCCAGTACTTGAGTGAGTTGATGAATATTCCAGAAAATCGGATTTTCAACCGATATGATCCAACCTCTGATATTGATATCGCTGTATCACTTGGATCAGACTGGGCACTGAACAACCCGATGCCATGATGAATATCTGAACAGCCTGGTCATACTCCCCTATTGATAAACTGAGATTCATTTTCCAGAGAGGAGCTTAAAAATCTCTGGAGTTTTATTTACACTTCCCATCAAGGCCGAAATGCCAGCCACCAACCGCCAAGAAATGCGCTTCCATCCTCAGCCTGGCATTCTTTTGGACTGAGATTATCCACAAACGTATCGGATTTTCCCACTTGTATCCGGTAAGCCACACCTTCCTGCATCCCAAAATCCGCATAACCATCGTCCACTTCCCCATATAGGCCAGTGAAAAATGTCTCACTGCCGCCTGCCCA
>CAZQSG010000121.1:0-6371 GCA_964595925.1 uncultured Anaerolineaceae bacterium
AATGATTGTTTTGGCAATGTAATAACGGCGCTGGAATTTTACAGATTAACTGTCTTGATCATCTTTAATTTTTTGACCATAACGAGCAATAGCTAATACGATTATTGCCCCTGTGATGACCTTTGCACCAATTATCGCTGTGTTAATTGTCGATCATACGTCTTACCGGATGTTGTTTATAACGCAATTAATTGTCAGCGTTTTAGCGCTGGTGGTTATTTTACAGGTGATGCCAAATCCGAGAAAACACGTAATCGAAATTTAAATTAACTAGTCAATACTTCTTTTCCCCTTAATTTCACCCTGGAGCAGGAAACTGTTTCAGGGTGATAGGTATTAAAAGGGGAGTATCTGTTATTGTGAGTAAATGGAAGATAATCAAAGTCCTAATTTACAAAGCTGCTGAGAAAGTAAGCATTAATAACCAAGGTAACGTTTGAAGGTCTAATTCATGAATTCGGCGTGTGGTATATGTTCAGTAAATGTTAATATGACAGGATCGTATCTCAGGTAGGGGATCCTTGACAAAAAATATGTAGCAATATAATATTGTACTGACCGGTCAGTTTAATATTGTAAGGATAAAATCATGAGTGTGAAAAACCAAATTCTTGATACCGCGGTAATTGTGTTTTCAAAATCAGGGTACTATACTGCCACCGTAGATGATATTGCAAAAGAAGCAGGAATTGCAAAGGGCAGCATTTATTATCATTTCAAGAGTAAAGAAGATCTATTCATCACAATTATTGAAAGCGGTATAAATCACATAATATTTACATTTGATGAAATTACGAAGGCAAGTTCTACAATTAATGAAGCGACAGCGAAGTGTATTGATTTTGTTATGGAATATTACATTCAATATCCTGCTTTATGCTCATTATTTTTTTGTGAGAATACCAGCGGGATGAGTGATGATGTCATATCCAGGATGAAAAATATTAAAACAAAACTTAATCAATCATTGGCATCGTTACTGGAAGAAGGCAGCAAGTGCGGCATGGTTCATAAAATCGATTTTGAATTGGCTGCGGTTCTAATCTATTCTATGCTAAACGGGGTGTGCCGAAAGATACTTGAAGATATCAGCGCTGATAAGTTATTAGATACCAAAGAAGTCGTTATGCAAACATTATTCAATGGAATATTAATTCAATCAAAATAAGCAAGGTGAATGATGAAAAATCAATTAAAACGTTTAATCCAATGGATCAAACCATATAAGAAACGGTATTTGATTGGCCAAATCACAATGTTGATTGGTTCTGGGGCAGGATTAGCATTCCCCTATTTTCTCGGTACGTTGTTAGATTCTAGTCTTGTGAGTCAGGATTTTAAGAGTCTGATTACAGCAATATCGGTTTTGGCAGTTCTTGAAATCATTGCAGGATTGGCAAACTATATAACAAATATTAACCTTGGCTATATTAGCCAGCATATTATAAGTGACCTGAGAGATAAATTGTACGCAAAACTCCAGAGGCTTTCCATCAGTTACTACAAAAATCGTAGCTCTGGGGAGATTATTTCTAATATGACAAATGATATTAATCTTTTTCAACAAGCAATTTCTACTGGAATAACTTATGTTATTCAAATGATAATCACTTTTTTAGTCGCTGTAGTCATGTTATTTTCGATGGATACTCAATTAACGTTGATTTTAATTGTCAGTTTTCCAATAATGTTATTTGTAACAAAAGCCATGTCAAGAAAGGTTAAGGGGATTAGTAAAAATACGCAAGAAAATCTATCTAATGTAACGTCAATTCTAAATCAATCTTTATCAGGTATAAATATCATTAAAGCGTTCCGGTTAGAAAAAGAGGCGAAAGATTTATTTGGAAAGCAGAATCAAACCTGGTTAGAAAATATAAAGGCTCAAATAAAGATAAAAGCAAAAACACGCTTTGCAATTGATTATTTAAAATCGTTTCAACTGCTGCTTATTCTTGGTTTAGGTTCTTATCGGGTGTTTTCGGGAGATATTACAACGGGCACGCTAATATCTTTCATAATTTACTCCCAAATGTTGGCTGGACCGATTGGCATGTTCAGTGAAATTTATGTTGAAATTCAACGAGCACTTGGAGCTGCAGATAGAATATTTTCCTTATTGGATTTTACAGAGGAAATTGTAATTTCTGATAACCCCACACAGATCGATGAAATGACCGGCACTATAGAATTTGAGAGAGTAGGATTTGGTTATACAGAAGATGAAGCAATATTAAAAGATATCAGCTTTAAGATTGATAGCGGTAAAACATATGCGTTTGTTGGAAAATCAGGAGCAGGAAAGACTACAATATTTAACCTGATTCCAAGATTTTATGATGCACAAAGCGGTCGGGTTAGGATAAGCGGCGTTGATGTTAGGGAGATTGATTTAGAAATCTTGCGGGGGTGTATAGCGATTGTTCCCCAGGATACCTATTTATTTGAAATGAGTATAAAAGAAAATATATTATGCGGAAAGCTTGATGCTAGCGAAGAAGAAGTAATCCAGGCCGCCAAAGACGCTAATGCTCATGAATTTATATTGGAATTACCGAATGGATATGACACAATTGCCGGTGAAGGCGGTTGCAAACTATCTGGAGGCCAAAAGCAGCGGATAGCAATCGCGAGAGCCTTCTTGAAAGACCCAAAAATTTTATTGCTTGACGAGGCAACATCTGCGTTGGATACTTTTTCAGAATCGATTGTCCAAAACGCGATTACGAAGCTTATTAAGGGAAGGACGACATTAATTATCGCACACAGGTTATCCACAATCGTTAATGCTGATGTCATCCATATCATTGATAATGGCGTTGTTATTGATTCGGGTTCTCATATTGAATTATTGGAAACCTCTAAGGCTTATAGAGAACTATATGAAAGATAACAGAGAAGCATCACAATAAAACAACAACGTTAATGACGTGCCCACGAAGAGTTTATCTATAATACTTGAACATAATTACGCGACACTCCCGAGCAGTGTTTAAGATTTATTCAATAAGAACCAACGGAAAACATTGGTTCTATAATGTGTCCGCAGAACAGAATGGACAAAAGAGACGGTAAAATTATGGAGACTTTCTGCCATACTATAATCAGGACTATAAACATGGTAGAAAGAAAAAAGAGAAACAGCGAAAACTACAGTCAGAAGAATTCGACAAAAGACCAGAAGAAAGTACAATGCGGAAGTAAAAATTCAGATCATAATTAAAAGGCTGAAATGTAAAATGAGTAGGCAAAATTGATGTGCGGTGATTCTGATTAGGGGGGATGTCCGATACAGTGTGTAAATGATTGGATGAAATCATAAAGGCCACCGGGCTTCAAACCGGATGGCAAGCTGATTGAGGATCAGCAGCCAATGCTTGATAGGGTTATTCCACTTTTTGGTGATATCCATCGTAGCCAAATATAACAGCTTTCTGACAGCTTGGGGAGCTTGACAAGAGAACCAACCAGAATGAAGTTTGAGACAAATAAACGGAAAGGAACTCTCATTGACAAAAGAAGTGTCAAAATTAATATATCGATAATGGTGTCAGAACAACAGGTGGAATATGGACGAGAAATCGAAAAATAAGCTCAAACAATCTCATCAATTGGTAAACTGCGAATCATCTCCTCAATTAAAGAATCTTCAATGGGTTGAGAATAGTAGACTGTTTTTATCTCAGCTTCTTTTTGCGCCCTGGTCAATTCCCAATTTCGCAAGATGTTTACCTTACTAATCGGTTTGCGAATTTCCTTTTGTCGTATGTATTCAAGAATTTCATCAAGATCAAGATTGTGCATTTTCAAAATCAGGTACATATCAAAAAAATCTCTATACCGTGCCCGATCACTCATTGCACGAATCTTCTCAGCACATATTTCTCGAATATCCATTACTCTCACTGGAAATTCAATCCCCCACCCAGTACGATAAGAGATTTCTTGTACAGGTAACAATGCATTTTGTAAAACATCAATATCAATTTTAATGGAGTTAGGAAAACCAAGTGGTCCTCTATATAGTAATCGTTCGATTTTTATCGTAGCTTTTGATTGATAATGCTTCTTAATTTCCAGATAATCAACACTTGTGAATATTTCTTGCACTTCTTCAAGTGATATAGATTGTTGACCAGAAGAAAAACCCAAGTCCTCTGAGAAGCGGTGCTGTTCCAGATAACAATGATGGAGAGCAGTACCCCCTTTGAACATCAACTTTTCACCCAAAGCCGAACGACTTATCAATTGCAGAACAAGCGCTAAAAGATAATCTTTTTCAGCAATTTGTAAGGGATATCTAAATGATTTCCGATTGAAAAGTTCTAATTGTTGTCGTGATAGCATTATTCCCCCCTTACTGTTTTGTATTTGTCAAAATAATCATCATAATATAGACGCCATTTGGCATTGAACGTTTTATCATTGGAACTCATCCAGTGAGTACTCCTTCTACCTGCAAGAAACTGAGATAACTTCTCTGAATCCAAGCCTAAGAAATCAAACATCAGACCAAAAGTCTTTATAGTTCTTTGCGAAGCAAGGCCAATATAATGATTCAACTTTTCAAAATCCAAATCCTCTTTATGCATTCGTAGTTTCTCTATCACCAGATCGACTGCATATTTTCCTGTGCGAAAGTGAATTAAATCTACCAGAGCTTTTTCAGCATAGGCAATTTTGGCACTCATATTTTCAATGTTTACCTTTTCCCAACCAACATACAACTTTTCCTGAGATTTGATAAACCTATATTGGATTGACTCCAGATATGTCACTTTAAATTGTTTCAAGGAAACAGAAGTGAATTGTTGAACAAATTGATCAAACATTCCCCTATAGTTTAAAGCAGCTTCAAATGAGATATAGGATTTCTCTACCAAAAGACTTGCGACCACATAAGGTGAAAGAGATAAGAATCCTCGACTGCTTAAATCATTGATAGCATATAAACCACGCTTAATTCGAATCAACCAGCCATTTTTCACTAATTGCTGGATTCGATTATGGGTTTGTTGGTAATCCCAAATACCTTTAGCTTCAGCTTCTATCTGAACCGCGGTAACCACTTTCCCATATTTGGCGATCAACATCTCGAGAAGTTCACCATCTTTAGTTGCTAGAGTTGTTTTTTTCATATATCTTTATTAATTCGTACGAGTTAATATCTATATATAAATTACACCACTAATATCTATCTGTCAAGTACTCATACTCAGTTATCATCTCTATGAGGTTTAGTAGTTTGCCAGAAGAAGATCAATCAAGACGGGAGGATATGATCTCCCTGAAAAGAATAATTAGTTTAGTGGCTTTACAAGCATGCCCATATCATTTCTTATGTAAGCATGCTTGTAAAATTGAGCATAATTTATTTTGCTTGGATTAATACTACTTCTCTCATCTTATCCAGATCGATCATTCTTCCCCCCTCTTGGGATGATTGATCCTAATCCATATACATTCCGAATTCCTAATTTAACAATTTCTTTGCTAATTGAATTCTTATATGAAGTCGTTGCGGAATAGAACACAACATCACCTTGTAATTTTTCCTGGTTTTGCCATTTCTCGCTTTTATTCCTTGCTCTCATTTCTACTTCTACATAAAAGAATTCGCGATTATTCCAAATCAGTATGTCCGGTTCCTGATTAAGTGATGCTATATCATCCATTCTTCGATAGGCTATTTCAGGTACCAGTTCCACCTGATACCCAGCTTTTCTGGCCTTAGTAGCAAACTCTAAACACAAGGCTGTATGGCGCAGGTACACATCACCCTGATGAAGCCGAATCATACGCTCAAAATCAGATTCTATAACTTGCCAGCCCAACTCATTTTGACAAAAAGTTTTCCCTACAGTTGTCAGTGTATATAAATTCACAGTGTGCAGGATGGTTGTTGTTTTCTTATTCAGAAATCCTCTTTCAACAAGCCGATTAAGACCTCGATTGAGTTGTGCCTTATCACAATTCAGTTTCCAGGCGATAGCATCATTGGTTGAGAATCCCAGTACTGCGATACACCACAGAATCGGGGCCAATGTAGCTTGCCAATAATGATCCCTTGAGCCGATAACCTTCATTGACTTAGGTATTTTTACATATTGGGCACCCATCTGAAGGATTAATTCTGACTCTTTTCTATCCAGTTCACTACATTCCCAATTCCAATAGCTTAGAAAGATTTTACCGTTCGCTTCCAATAACTGATCAATTACCACCAATGCGTCAACCGCTACGAACCGGGTTTTTCTAGATTCAATTCTATAAAGATAGACATGGTTACGTCCCATTCGTTCAGCCAGATTCCGCAAACTTGATCCTTTGCGTTTACGATATTCTCTTATTATGCTTGTTTCTTCATTTAA
>CAZQSG010000122.1:0-5679 GCA_964595925.1 uncultured Anaerolineaceae bacterium
GAAAGAAATCGGTTATCCTGCTGAAATTTAGTTTCTGGAATTATTCGAAAACAAATTGTTGTGAAGCTCCAGGAAAAGATTGAATCGAAACAGGTGCATATTAGAGGTATAAAATGACTGGTGAGAAGAAGCAGATTATATTGCCTATCATCGGGATGACGTGTGCAAATTGTGTAGCCACTCTCGAACGGGCATCAAATAAGATGGATGGCGTCGACCAGGCTGTCTTTAATCTATCAAATGAAAGCGGGATGATTGAGTATGATCCTGAGAAATTGACGCTGGATGATTTGGTGAAGCGAGTTGAGCGTTATGGCTATCAGGTACTGGTTGGTGAGGTTCAATACCGATTTCCTGAGAATATCAAAGAGTCTTTGAAAGACAAATTTGTTGAGGATTTAAAAAGGGAAGAAGGAATTCGTTCACTGGAATTCAATGAAGGTATTTTAACTATTTATTACATTCCGACCATTATCCGTCTCAAACAAATAAATACACTGGCTCAGAAAATGAAAATCACATTAGAAAATGTTTCTGGAACTGGTGAAGATGCAGAAGAACGGGCGCGTGAAGAAGAAATTCGAAAACAAAAGCGGTTATTGATCGTTGGGGCAGTTTTCACCTTGCCATTGTTTTTATTATCGATGGGGCGTGATTTTCGACTGCTGCCGCAATTCCTGATGGAAGCCGGCTGGTTGAACTGGTTATTCCTGGGTCTCGCAACTCCCGTCCAGTTTTATGTCGGGTGGGGTTATTTCGTTGGGGCTTATAAAGCATTGCGAAATCGTGCTGCCAACATGGATGTTCTTGTGGCACTTGGCAGCCTGGTTGCATACTTGTATTCAATTGTTGTGTTATTGGGGTGGATGCCGGGGCATGTCTATTTTGAAACTTCTGCAACCATCATCACCTTAATCAAGGTTGGAAAGTTCCTTGAAGCAAGTGCTAAAGGACGGACAGGCGAAGCGATCAAGAAATTATTGAGTCTTCAGGCTGTTACCGCTCGAGTGATTCGGTTTGGTCAGGAACAGGAGATTTCTGTTGAAGAAGTTCTGATTGGCGACATTATCGTTGTTCGGCCAGGAGAAAAAGTGCCGGTTGATGGCGTTGTGGTGGATGGTTATTCCAGTGTAAATGAATCTATGATTACGGGCGAATCGTTGCCAGTGGTTAAATCTGTTGGTGACGGTGTGATTGGCGCAACGATCAATAAAACAGGATTATTCCAATTCCGTGCCACACGGATTGGAAAAGATACCATTCTTTCACAAATTATTCATATGGTACAGGAAGCACAAGCCTCAAGAGCCCCGATTCAGCGGGTTGCTGATCAAATTTCAGCCATTTTTGTCCCTGTCGTAATTGTCCTTTCTCTGATCACCTTTCTTATCTGGTATTTTTTGGTGCCATTACCGGTGGGGGCGGAAGTGAATTTGTTAACGCGTGCTTTGATGAACATGGTGGCTGTTCTGGTTATTTCATGTCCATGTGCCATGGGGCTTGCAACTCCGACTGCGATTATGGTTGCGACCGGAATAGGTGCGGAACATGGGATTTTATTTAAAGATAGTGAAGCGTTGGAACGGGCAGGGAAAATTGATACTCTGGTGTTTGATAAAACCGGAACGCTGACCCAGGGTGAACCTGTTGTGACAGATTTAGTCCCGGTTTTGAATGCCTCAAAATTACATCTGCTTCAGATGGCCGGTTCTTTAGAGCAGGGTAGTGAACATTCTTTAGGTGAGTCGATTGTTCGGGAAGCGAAACGTCAGAAGCTTGATTTGCTGCGACCAAAGGATTTTAATGCCGTCGAAGGCAAGGGTATTGAAGGGGAAGTTGATGGCGAAATCATTCGTGTAGGCAGTCCTGTTTTTATAAAAGAGCTTGGAATTAATCTCCTCTCTTACGATTCTCAAATTGAGAAGCTACAATTAGAAGGGAAGACCGTCATGCTGGTTGCTCATGAAAATGAATTACTGGGCTTGATTGGTGTTGCAGATACAATTAAGGAAGAAGCAGTTCAAACTGTGACCCAGCTTAAGAAAAATGGATTTGATGTTGTGATGCTTACAGGGGATAATAAACGAACTGCGAATGCTATCGCAAAGAGCTTGAATATTGAACATGTGATTGCCGAAGTATTGCCAGCTGAGAAAGCAAAGGAAATTAAATCCTTGCAGCAGACAGGGAAGATTGTTGCGATGGTGGGAGATGGAATCAACGATGCTCCAGCTCTGGCGCAGTCAGATGTTGGATTGGCAATCGGCACGGGGACGGATGTTGCGATTTCAACAGCAGACATTGTTCTTATTAAGGGACATTTGACGACTGTTCTTAAAGCTGTACGACTTTCTCAGAAGACGATGAAAACAATTAAACAAAACTTATTCTGGGCATTTTTCTATAATATTATATTGATTCCTACAGCTGCCTTAGGGAGACTGAATCCCATGCTGGCAGCTGGTGCGATGGCGTTCAGCAGCATCTTTGTTGTAACGAACAGCTTACGGTTAAGAAAAGCTCGAATTGAATAAACGAACTAATTGGTTTTATCAAGCAAATGTTTCCCTACAGAAACACTTGCTTGATACTTTTATCCTTTAACTCCCATATCTCTGTTGCAAAACTATCGATGAAATAGCGGTCATGGACAACAGCCAGGACGGTTCCATTAAAATTAGCCAATGATTGTTCAAATTGAGAACGGGAAGGAATGTCGAGGTGGTTGATCGGTTCATCCAATATGAGGAAGTTACAGCCATCTGCCACCAGGCAGGCAAGGTTTAAGCGAGCCCGTTCTCCAAAAGAGAGTTGGCTATTTGGCACAAATACTTCGTCACCTTTAAAAAGATATTTTGAAAGAAAATAACGGGTTTCGGTTTCATTCAATGGCGTCAGTTGGTAAATGGTTTCAAAGGGATTCAAGTCTGGATTGAGTGTTTCTTGCTCTTGAGCCAGATAGCCTATTTTTACATTTGTGCCCAACCGGACATTTCCCTCGAGGGGTGGGATATGCTTCATGATGGTTTTTATTAGCGTTGTCTTTCCCGTTCCATTTTCTCCGATGAGAGCACAGCGCTGCCCATTTCTCAGGATCAGGTTGATTCCTGAAGCCAGAACCAGGTCTTCATAACCAATCGAAAGGTCTTCCAGAAGAAGGACATCACGACCTGTATCTGCCACTCCTTGAAATTCCATTTTCATTTCCCAATCTGGTTTGGGTTTTTCGATATTATCTTCTCCCATTAATTTATCCAATCTTTTTTCGATTGATTTTGCGCGCCGCATTGTTTCAAGAGCGCGATCTTTGAAGAATCCAGCACTGAAACCATCGGTTCCGGCCTTTACATCCGATTTTCCGCCTTTACGGAATTGACCTTCTGAACGTATTCTTCGGGACGTTCCTCTAAGATGACCAATTTGATCTTGTTGGTCCTGATAGGCCTGCCAGTTTTTTTCTTGTTCAACCATGTGCTGCTCAAGGAAATCAGAATAGTTTCCATTGTAAAATTTTGCTGTGTGTGATCTGGTATCAATTCGCAGGATACCATTCACAGTGGCATCCAGAAACGAACGATCGTGGGATACGAGCAAGACAGCCCCGCGAAAGTTATTTAACCAACGTTCAAGCCATTCCAGCATTTTAATGTCAAGGTGGTTGGTAGGCTCATCCAGCAGCAGACATTGAGGGTTCGACAGAATGACACTGGCTAATGCAAGACGAGTTTTTTGTCCCCCACTGAGATATTGCACAGGTGTTGATAATTCAAAATCACCAAGTCCAAGCGAAAAAAGAATTTCAGAATAATCGCTTGCATGTTGGATGCTGTGAGTGAGTTGTTGAAGATGATGGTCATATCGTTTTTGCAGCTCCAGATTTTGTGGGTCGAGTGCGATTTGCTTTGAAACCTGTTTGAATTGAGATTCGGTGCTTTCAACACTCAAACCCTGGGAGTTCAGAAAAGACTCAATAGTGTCATCTGGCGCTGGTTCGATTCCTTGTGGAAGATAACCGATTCGCAAGTCTTCCGGGTTATACTGGACTGTGCCACTGTCAGGATTCACTTGTTTCATCATGATACGAAAAAGTGTGGATTTCCCAGAGCCATTTGCGCCGATAATTCCAACCCTTTGGAGGGGCTTCAATGTGAAGGAGATATCTTTTAAAATAGGGTTCAAGTTATAGGTTTTATTAATTTGATTGACAGTCAGCATGGTGGAGGTTCTCCGGTATTAAAACAAAAACACCAGGGGCACGTGCCCTCAGTGCAGCAATAAATGACTGAGCAGGTTCGCTCCCAAAATTATTTCGTCAATTAGTGTTTGTTGTCTGTCATACCATGTTTCCGATCATCAAATTATCATATTCTTTTTCTGTCTGTTAAGATTTTAGCATTAAACCCTTAATTCGAGAATACTTGCAATGGACCGCAAATTATTTTCATTTGAAGTGTGGAATACCATTATTCCATCAAAAAAAGCATAGCCAGCAAGTTACCTTCTTGACGCAATAAGTTTTCTCTATTAAGGTTATAAAATCTAAAAAATAAGGAACGTGTCGTTTTACTCTATAGTTGCTTTAGAAGGTTATCTATGCTGGATTTGTTCGGAATTTTCTTTAATAATTTATTGCCAATCTTCCTTGCCGCGGGTGTGGGGGCGCTGCTCAGCTGGAAAGCTAAATTAGAGGTAAAGCATATTTCAAAGGTTCTGTTTTATATATTTACCCCCTGTCTTGTATTTAAGTTGATTTTAGCGAATTACTCGCCTGATATGAAATTGGGGAGTCTCGTTCTGGTGATTGTAATTTCTCAAATTGTGATGATTGTGCTGGTATTTTTGATTGGCAAAGCTCTCCGATACTCCAGGGAAATGATCGCTGCTATGATTCTGCCAACGGTGACATTGAATGCAGGAAATATGGGGATGCCGGTGTGTTTGTTTGTGTTTGGCGACGATGGATTGTCGTATGCTACAATATTTTTTCTAATCTCCATTTTAGGAACGTATACCTTCGGGGTAATGGCGGCTTCAATGGGAAAGAAATCCATTAAAGATTCGTTATTAGGGTTATTAAAACTACCAATGATTTATAGCGTTCTATTCGCCTTAATCGTGATCTGGACAGGGTGGTCAATTCCATTGCCTGTTGAACGGACTGTAAATATTTTGGGTGATGCAGCTATACCAACGATGTTGATTGTTTTGGGTATGCAGCTTCAGAAGGCAAAATTAAAGGAAAATATACAAGCTCTTACAATAACCACCGGAATGCGTCTAATTGTTGGACCATTAATCGTGTTTGGCCTTACGGTAGCGTTTGGAATCACTGGACTCAGTCAGCAGGTGACATTGCTTCAATCGGGAATGCCGGGGGCGGTAACATCAACTGTTTTGGCAACTGAGTATGATATAAAACCATCTTTTGTAACAGCTGCTGTAGCTGTTGCAACAATTCTGAGTCCTTTGACATTGACGCCTTTGATTTCCCTGCTAACCAGTTAATTCTTATCTGTGTTTTACAAAATCAGGATAATTGAATTCAGGATTTGAATCTTGACCTGTAAAAAATTCTATTTTCCATCATTAAATTGGAGCCATCGGCTGTACATGACAAGACTGCCTGCCACGGCCACGTTGTATGATCTTTTACGGATGGATTCAATGGAAATGACGTGA
>CAZQSG010000122.1:5689-6359 GCA_964595925.1 uncultured Anaerolineaceae bacterium
GCAGCGTGAAGGATGTTCAAATTGTGATAAAGGCGTCCCGCCGATTTCGACCCCGATGAGTTGAGTGCTAAAAGGAAGATTGGCATGGAGCTGCTCAAACTGGTCATAGATTCGGTAAGGAACATGCTGCCAGGTCTGGGGAGTGTCACTGTGCTGCCTTTTCAACGCTTTTCCTATCGTAAAAATTCCGGCTGCACCGAGTTGATAGGCACTGCGCCAGAGCGTTCCAATGTTTTCTCCGTGTGCAGGATGATCAATACCGATTTCGAAAAAGCCTGATGTTTCTTTCTCTACATTATCTTTCATTCATTAATCTTATCATGCAGAACGGCTAAATTTCAGCATGCTATAATTGGCGTGATCATTGTCTAGAACAGAGGAGCAACGATATGGAACGTGTTTTTATTACTCGCCGGATACCAACGGCCGGGATACGGTTACTTGAGAGCAAGTATTTGGTTGATGTTTGGGAAGGTGAATTACCTCCAACTCATGTGGAATTAATGTCACGTGTTCAAGGGGTAAGCGGTTTGCTGACAATGCTTTCTGATAAAATCGATCAAGAGGTGATAGAAGCAGTGGGGCCATCATTGAAAGTAATTGCCAATTATGCAGTTGGCTATGACAATATTGACTTATTGGCCGCTTCTAAGCAGGGGCTGCAGATTGG
>CAZQSG010000123.1:0-6293 GCA_964595925.1 uncultured Anaerolineaceae bacterium
CAGGGCACTCGACTTATATCCGAATAAATTATCGGATATATTATAACATACTGCCTTGTTGAACTCTGGCGCGCGATTGTAAGAAAATGATTAATTTGGGCGGGGGACAGAGGTAACTTTTCTTGCCTTTTACGCAATCTTTACATTGGCTTTACATGTATATGCGATGATTGAATCACAGGATACTCCTCAATCTGTATTAAATGTGTGAGGAGATTATAGTAGGGCGATAGAATTTTTGCAAAGGACAATAAGAATGTATACAATGAAGATGGTAGAAACCAAAAAAAATGAAGTACAGGAAAATGAAATGCAGGATACAAAAATTCTTATTGTTGATGATGAGCAAAATATTGTTGATTTGATCAGCGCCTACTTAAAAAAAGAAGAATATCAGGTGATCACTGCCAATGATGGCGAAGCTGCCCTTGAAATGGCCAGACAGCATGATCCTGATTTAATCATTCTCGACATTATGCTGCCCAGGATGGACGGCCTTGAGGTACTTTCAATTTTGCGCGCCGAATCTGATGCGTATGTGATCATGCTGACAGCTAAGACGGAAGAAATTGATAAAATCATCGGCCTTTCAGTGGGTGCTGATGATTATGTGACCAAACCTTTCAGCCCGCGGGAACTAATGGCACGGGTTCGTGCCGCGCTGCGCCGTATTCACAAAATCGAAACTGCTCCCAGCAATGCATCATCGCATAATCAGCTTGCCTTCGGGGAACTGGTGATTGACCTCGACAGCCGTAAAGTATGGCTGGGTGAGGATGAATTGGAATTCACGATGACCGAATTTGATCTGCTAGCAGAATTGGCTCAGAACAAAGGACGGGTGATGAGCCGCGAACAACTCCTTGAATCGGTGTGGGGTTACAACTATTTTGGTGAGACTCGTGTAGTTGATGTTCATGTGGGACATGTTCGCCAGAAGATCGGCAGCAAATTCATCGCCACCATCCGCGGAGTGGGTTACCGTTTCGAAAGCGAACTCTGATGAAAAAACTGTTTGGCAGCCTGAATTCGAAACTGTTTGGGAAGATATTCTTCTCCTTTATGCTGATCCTGTTTGTATGGATGGCAGTGTTTTATATTGGTAATCAGATCATCATGAATCGTGCTTTCAATATATATTACAATCGTCTTGCGGATAATCCCCCGCCAGAACTCAGGCAGGAATTGGAAGAACGTGGCTGGCGGCTGGTAGATCAGAATAGTGTCAGGCAGCGCTTGTTTGGTGCTAAATTGCTGGAAGCAGTGCAGAAACTTTTTCGTCAGGCTTCAAACACCGCTATCCGCTGGGCAACGGTTATGGCATTTGTGATTGCGATCATTGCCAGCTTAATTATGGCCAGCTCCTTAGTGCAGCCCGCCCAGGCAATGTCCGTCGCGGCGCAGCGTATTGCGGATGGGCATTATGAAGAGCGTGTTTCTCTGCCCGATAAATTAACCCGTGAGGCATATGATGAATGGCAGGATTTTGCCTATCAGTTCAATTTAATGGCCGAGAGTCTCGAAGACACCGAGATGATGCGCCGCCGTTTGATCGGCGATGTGGCCCATGAAATGCGGACTCCCCTGACCACCGTCAAAGGATATCTGGAAGGGATACAGGATGGTGTGATTGAAGCGAATGAAGACACCTTCTCCCGTATATATCGGGAGGCTGACCGTTTGCAGCATCTGGTGGCAGACCTTCAGGAGTTGAGCCGCGTGGAATCAAAATCAGTTGCGATGGAACTTGTTGCCCTTTCACCTGCCCAATTACTCGAATCAACTATCGAACGTCTGAAAATTCAGGCGAATGAAAAACATATTCGTCTTGAAATGAATTTGCCAGAGGGACTTCCTGAAGTACTCGGAGACGATGAGAGGATTCATCAGGTGCTCCTGAATTTGACCAATAATGCTCTGCATTATACGCCTCAGAACGGAATGATCACACTGGGCGCTGCTGACGAAGGAAAGGTTGTGCATTTTACAGTTGCAGATAACGGCATTGGTCTTGAAGCAGAACATCTCAAACACATTTTTGACCGCTTTTATCGGGTTGATAAATCGCGCACACGCGCCAGCGGCGGCAGCGGAATCGGCTTGACGATCAGCAAGCATCTGGTGGAATCTATGGGTGGGAAAATTTGGGCTGAGAGCGCGGGCGCCGGAAAAGGAAGTACGTTTCATTTTACGTTGCCGAAGACGAGTTAATCTCCTACGGTTCCAGAAGGATCGGCACACTCGAAAGGAACACCGTTCCTTCGAGCCGGTTGTCGCTTTCCTGGCGCATGACGAGAAGTGCGGATGTGAGGCCGTCCACTTCATACGGCAGGCCAACATCAAAACGAGCATGGGTAAAGCCTTCCTTCACCTCGGGCAGCAAAATCTGGCGCGTGGCGATCACGTCTCCGCTTTTGGTGAGCAGCTCTACAATGACAGGGCTTTCATTAACCGAATACGCGAGACCGTCAATCCATAGCACACCGCCGGAGACGGTTTCATTCTTTTTTGGATTCCAGAAGATATAGGGATCAAGCAGGTTGACGGCAGGATTGTTCTCATCACTTCCCAGTTTGAGGAGCACAATATCAACCGATGAGAGTGAAGTAATACGACCATAGACGTCGCGCACACTGAGTGTTAGACGGCCGAATTCACCGGCGCCGGGGATATCAAATTCAAGGTAATGCTGCATTTGATAATGGCGTCCGACCCCGCCATAAAGCGAATAACTGTTAATCAGGCGTCCATCTTCGCCTGTTAATTCAATCAGCACCGTGCCATCCGCGCCAGGGGCGATGCGCATATTAATATAGAGCGGGGAAACAACTTTGGAAAGAGGCCCGGGTGAGTCAATCCGTAATTCTGGTTCACGCGGGGTGGGGGTGGGCGTAATGGTGGGGGTGCGTGTGAAAGTCGGTGTTCGGGTGGGGCGCAGAGTGGCTGTGTTGCGTCGCAAATACCAGCGGTAGGTGGCGCTGGGGGTCGGGATAATCACTTCACCTTCAATTGTAGCGGTATAGGTGGCGGTGGGGAAGGCCGTTACGGTATTGGTTATTTTAGCGGTTGTTGCCGTCGCACTAGGGAGGGTTTCAGTGGGTTCAGGAGTAAAACCTTCCGTCTTTGTCGGCTGTGCAAGCAATAAAGTGGGGGAAGGCGTGCTGGTGGGCTCTATTGTCTGTGAGGGGGTAGTAGTAGGTGTGGTGAAGAATGACAGCTCAATACCCAGGGTTTGGCGCAGGATAAAAAACGCCGAGATCCCCAAAATGATCACAAGCAGCACCATCCAGAGTAGTGGACTGGTGCGGCGTTTCTTTGATGCTTTGACAGGTTGTGATAATTCCTTATCGATTTCTTCTAGAAGCTCATCATTTTGTATATCCATTCTGATGTGGATTATAGCAAAAAAACGAGGTTAAATTGGGTTTTATTGCATGAGAGATTTGTTGGGTGAGGCTGATGATTCTAATGATGTGGAAAAACCCATGATTCTGAATTTCTTACTATTTCACATTCTCCAAAGCGTCTTTCATTCGATGGAGTGCTTCTTCAACATGCGAGCGCGGGCAGCCAAAATTGAGCCTTACAAAGCCATCACCAGCAGCGCCAAAAAACAGTCCTGAGTTCATGGCGACATTGGCCTTTTCAAGGAAGAAGGTTTGCATACTGCCCTTAATTAAATGAGGATCAATGTTTTTGTCCAGTTTTGTGGGTGTCCAGATACCACTTTCACGGCAATCCAGCCAGGCTAGATACGTGGCTTCGTTGAGACCGCATTTCACACCGGGCAATTCTTCTTTCACGAAACGATTGATATAGTCACGATTGCCTTCGAGGTAGATCAACAGGGCATCAAGCCATTCCTGTCCCTCGGTATAACTGGCAAGCATGGCGGTGTAGGCCAATAGATCAACGTGGGCGATGATTCCTTTTTGCGCCTGATGAATTTTCTTGCGCAGATCAGGATTTTGAACAATCATAAAGGAGGCGCCCAACCCGGCAATATTGAAGGTTTTACTGGGAGCCATTACCGTAATGGAATGGGCAGCAATTTCAGGCGAAAGAGAAGCGATCGGGATGTGCGTATGGCCTTTGAAGACCAGATCACAATGAATTTCATCTGAAACGATGGTGAGGTCGTTCTTGAGGCAGATGTCTGCGATCTGAGTGAGTTCATCTTTGCGGTAAACACGTCCGCCCGGATTGTGGGGATTGCAAAACAGGAAAGCACGGGTAATATCTTTCTCGATTGCGTTTTCAAATTCATCAAAATCTATTTCATACTGCTGGTTCGCGCCCATCTTAAGTGGAGCTTCCTGCGTGGAACAGTCAGCGAATTTTGCGGATGAGAGAAAGGGACCATAGACAGGCGGTTGAATGAGAATACCATCACCCGGTTGCGTGACAGCCTGAATGGCGAGATTGAAACCAAGCACAACACCCGGCACGAAGAGAATGTCCTCTTCTGTGATTGTCCAGTTATAAAGGCGCTGCATCCGTTCTACGAGCAATCCTTTCATTTGGGGGGGGTGGGCTGTATAACCAAAAACACCATGCTCAACACGCTCACGCAGGGCGCGGATCACAGGTTCTGGTGAGAGGAAATCCATATCAGCCACCCACATGGGCAGCTTGTCTTCGTCAAAATAATCCCATTTATAGCTATTCGTACCGCGGCGATCGGGGCATGTATCAAAATAACTTTGCTGCATTTTTTAGCACCTCTTCAATGAATTTTTCTTGTGTAATTATACGGTAAAATCCTGACCATAATTACCCATTTATTCTTATTGGTTTGACAAAGAAACTTCGCTCATTAGTTGGTCTTCTGTTGCACAGTTACATCACCAGCCAAATTCGCTAAATAGAACTCCATCCTGGTATTTTATTAATCCTTGTCTTACATAGTGGAGGGTATTAACCGGCAAAGATTTTAGTGGATACCATGACAGATCATCGCATTTTTGAGGCTCTTTATTGGTAATTTCGCCAGTCCAGTTATTGGCAACTAGAAAGAAATCAATTCTTTCAGCTTCCGCTTTGCGGTGCATTACATGCACAACTTCAATGTCCGAGGGGTGCAAAAGTAGACCAATTTCTTCACGCACTTCACGGATGGAAGCCCCAATGACCGACTCACCTGTATCAACATGACCCGCAGGAACGCTATACTTTCCATCTCCCCATCCTGTGTTGAAGCGCCGTAATAATAGCACAGATTCATTTCTCAAGAAGAATAGATGAACAGCGACAGGAAATTGACTACGCATTACTTCATCACCATATTGTGTTCAAAAAAACTTTGCTGCATAGTTAACACCTCATCATAGAATTTTTCTTGTAATTATACGGCAAAATCTGGTTTTCTAAACAAGTGAAAATTACCCGATTCTATCGTTTTTGGGATGTAAAAGTGCTCGAATGGTGAAATGAGAGAGTGGTATCCAGATTCAGGGGGTGCAGGGTGGGATTCATTGCATTTTTCCTTATTTTATGGAAACCAAACTGAGCGAGTTGTTTCGATCTGCGGTAACACGTCATCATTCTTCCAAAAAGTGGATTGCGCTCATTTATCAATTAAAGAGTACTCTGTTTTAAAATAATCATGTAAAATCCAACCAGGTGAAAGAATTCTGCAAAGAGGACATATGGCAGAACTGGAAAAGGAAAATGCTTACGATGCCAACAAAAGAACATGGAAAAACA
Organism: uncultured Anaerolineaceae bacterium; assembly: GCA_964595925.1. Classification (GTDB taxonomy): domain Bacteria; phylum Chloroflexota; class Anaerolineae; order Anaerolineales; family Anaerolineaceae; genus SpSt-1165. Next base: position 5,707 of record CAZQSG010000123.1, read on the forward strand.
CTTCATCAATGAATAGCCTGATGACACGCAGACAGCGTTTGATGGCAGCAATTCGTGGTGAGAAGGTTGACCGGCCACCCGTGTGCTTTTACGAATTAAATGGTGTAGATGAAGTGCCAGACCCACAAGATCCCTTCAATGTTTTTGAAGGCGCTCGATGGCCGGAGTTGATCCGTTTAACCCGTGAACATAGTGACCGGATTGTGATGCGCACAGTGCGGATCACAGATACAACCAATCCGCTTGAGGAACTCACTTCAATCAAAACTTGGATTGATGAGAGCAGCGGCAGCCGTTTTGAACGCACAACGATTACTTTTCAACGATACCAATGGACGCAGCTTACCCGCCGTGACCGGGAGATTGACACGATGTGGATTCTGGAACACTTCATGAAGAATCTCGATGATCTGAAAGCATGGCTCACATTGCCCCGTCCTGTGGTCGGTCAGCAGGTGGATACCACTTCTATCCTTGACCTGGAGGCTGAGATGGGCGAAACAGGGATTGTGATGCTTGACACAGGAGACCCGCTCTGCGATGCAGCCAGCCTGTTCGAGATGGGAACTTACACCATTCTAGCCTAT
>CAZQSG010000124.1:0-6284 GCA_964595925.1 uncultured Anaerolineaceae bacterium
CACTGAACGAAGCTTATAATCTCGTTGTTAAGACAGTTCAAGATGGCGGCACAATTTTGTTTGTCGGTACAAAACGCCAGGCGCAGGAGAACATCCGCGACGAGGCGGAACGCTGTGGCATGCCTTATGTGACTGAACGCTGGCTGGGCGGCACATTGACCAACTGGTATACAATCAAACAGCGCATTACTGAGCTGGAGCGTCTTGAAGAATTGCGTGACAGCGGCGACATTTATAATCTGACGAAAAAAGAAGGGCTGATGATTGAACGTGAGATCGCACGTCTAAACACCCGTTTGAGTGGTATCCGCCATATGAACGGTTTACCTTCTTTGATCTTTGTTGTGGATATTTCTCGCGAAGCTACCACAGTGCATGAGGCTAATTTGCGTAATGTTCCTGTGTTGGCGATGGTTGATACCAACTGTGATCCACGTAATATAGATTATGTAATTCCCTCCAACGATGATGCTATTCGGGCAATCAAGTTGATTGTCAGTCTGATGGCAGACGCTGTCCTTGAAGGAAAATCAATGGTTGAGAAAGACAGTTTCGAAGCTGAAGAAGCTGAAATGGCGGCAGCCAGGAAGCCAGTTCCTCGACCTACTGAGGTAGTTGAAGAAATTGAACTGAGCGATGAAGATCTGCTGGGTGCTTCTACTCTGGCAAAAATAGACAGTGAAGAAAAAGCCGAAGAAGCTATCGCTGACACGTCTGTAGTAGAAGAAAAAGCTGAAGAAGTCACCGCTGCCAAACCTGCTGCAAAAGCAAAAGCTAAAAAAGTTGTCGCTGAAAAACCTGCCGCGGAAGAAAAAGCTGAAGAAGTCACTGCTGCCAAAAAACCTGCCGCAAAAGCAAAAGCTAAAAAAGTTGTCGCTGACACGCCTGTTGCAGAAGTAAAAGTAGAAGAAGTTGCCGCTGCCAAACCTGCCGCAAAAGCAAAAGCAAAAGCTAAAAAAGTTGTCGCTGAAAAACCTGTAGCAGAAGAAAAAGCTGAAGAAGTCACCGCTGCCAAAAAACCTGCCGCAAAGGCGAAAGCAAAAGCTAAAAAAGTTGTCGCTGAAAAACCTGTAGCAGAAGAAAAAGCTGAAGAAGTCACCGCTGCCAAAAAACCTGCCGCAAAGGCGAAAGCAAAAGCTAAAAAAGTTGTCGCTGAAAAACCTGTAGCAGAAGAAAAAGTAGAAAAAGTCGTCACTGAAAAACCAGTTGCAGACGAAGAATAACCGATTAAACTTTTATCCGCAATTTATAAATAGAAATACGAGGACAAAAATGACTATTTCAACTGCTCAAATTAAAGAACTGCGAGAATTAACTGGCGCAGGCATTCTTGACTGCCGAACAGCCTTGCAAGCCGCAGACGGTAACAAGGAAAAGGCATTAGATAATCTTCGCGAACGCGGTCTGGCAAAAGCTGCCAAGCGTGCGGGACGGGGTGCATCTGAAGGTGTAATTGAACAATACTCTCATGGCGATGGCCGTGTAGGTGTAATGGTAGAACTCAACTGCGAAACTGATTTTGTGGGCCGCTCTGAGGCATTCCGCACATTGGCCCATGAAATTGCTTTACAGATTGCTGCTGTTTCTCCGCTGGTTGTAAATGAAGAAGATATTCCTGAAGAATTATTAGAACGTGAGGCTGCTATAGCAGAGGCCAAAGCCAAAGCTGAAGGCAAACCCGAAAAGATTATTCCGCGCATCGTAGAAGGATATCTGAAGAAATTTAAAGAAGAAAACGTTCTCCTTCGTCAGGAATATGTACGTGATGACAGCAAAACGATTCAGGATATGATCAATGAAGCTATCGCTTCAATGGGTGAAAACATCGTCATTCGTCGTTTTGCCCGGTGGGAATTAGGGCAGACATCCAGCCCTGAAGCACCGCAAGAAGAATAGACTCCCTTTACTGATAAAAAGCCAACCAAACCAGGTTGGCTTTTTTTTCAACATCCTCCACCCATGGTTTTGTGGGTATGGATGATAACTAGAACATTTTTAGAATTGACGAAAAAAATCCTTAACAATATCTTCGTAGATTTTTCATTTGCCTCTATAATAAGAATGAGAAATAGCAACCCTAAAAAATACACAATTCAATCTGCTCCAATAAGAAAGAATCATTGAAGCGGGAAGTTCCAGAGAGGGAGCCATGGATAAAATTGCACCCAAAGTTAAACGTGTATTACTGAAAGTCAGTGGTGAAGCGCTGGCACCAGAAGCTGGGAAAACAGGGATTGATCCTAACAGCGCCCTTTATATTGCAGACCAGGTCAAAGCAGCGGCAGCCCTTGGTATCGACATCGGCATCGTGATTGGCGGTGGTAATTTGTGGCGTGGCGTGGCAGGCATGCAAAATGGAATGGACCGCGCGACAGCCGATTACATCGGCATGCTGGCAACGATTATGAATGCCCTGGCTTTGATGGACGCGCTGGAATCAAAGGGCGTAACCACCCGTGTGCAGACATCAATCGAAATGCCGACCATTGCAGAACCCTATATTCGACGGCGCGCTATCCGCCATATGGAAAAAAAACGGGTTGTTATTTTCGGTGGCGGCACCGGAAATCCATTCTTCTCGACGGATACGGCTGCTGCCCTGCGCGCTGTGGAGATGGATGCTGACCTACTCATTAAAGCCACCAAAGTTGATGGCGTCTACGATAAAGATCCTAAGAAATATCCTGATGCAGTGAAATATGACCACCTGTGCTATATTGATGCCCTTCAGCAGCGACTGCGTTTTATGGACAGTCCTGCTCTATCTCTGTGCATGGAAAATGATCTGCCGATTCTTGTCCTCAACCTGTGGGATCCAGAGGCACTTGTGAAAGCGCTCAAAGGGGATCACAGCGTAGGCACTCTCATCGACAGCGTAGAATAAGATTTTTGTAACCAGATTCCTTGTAAATCGTTAGAGAAAAGAATCCTGACCAAATTTATTATGGTCAGGATTCTTATGTTATTAGGCAACACTGTCAAGCAATGAAGCTGTGTTGCGATTCTAATCTTTTTTCAACGATTGTGAAAATGCTACGACTCTCAGCAAGACTGATTTTAGCCAGTGGCTGAAGCGTTTGGAAAACTTCTCATCTTCGGGCGCATACGTCTCATCCTTGAGGATATGATAGAGCACGTGTTCCACATTATGAGGGATGATATCCCCCGCGATGCCATAACCGATGGCGTCATAACCAACAAAATAAAGCTGGTCGATAGGTGTGATAGGATTCAGGCGGTCATCACCGCTCTGTCCCATACGATGAGCCATTTCGGCAGTCCATGTGCCTGTAAAGAACATTGGGTTTTGCATTTCGACGACGTCATCAAAATCAGGGAAGACTTCATGCAATTGCTTCAATACAGATTCGACTTCCTGTCCCATATGATAAGGGGGTTCCATTACCCAAAAGACATCTAGCACTGATTTTCCTTCCGGCGCCATGCCCGGGTCAAAATAAGTGGGCGAATAGCAATTCAAGGTCGGTTCCCATCCCATGGTATGCAGGAGAGAATGTTCTTTTCCCAGCAATGGTTCGCTGGTGCCCAGCACAATTGCCCCGACGTTGGCGGGAATGGCTGCATGGAGCCGCTTTACATAGTCTTCTGGCAGATTATTGATCCCCACCAGAGTTTTCAGCCGGTTTAATCCAGCATTGTGAATGATGATATCCGCGTGGATTTCTCGTCCATCAGCGAGTTTTACACCGACGGCCTTGCCTTCTCGCAGCAGAATATTTTCTACTCTTGTGCGCAGCGCGATTGTACCATTATGCTTACGGATTACACCTTCGATTCCCTGGATGATTGCTTTGGTGCCCCCGCGTGCTGCACCCCATTCTGTCATCTGGTCAATGGAATCTACGATTGCTTTTTTGAGTTCCATTGCTGAAAAATTATCAACAGTTTGTGAGGCAAAACAATAGGTGATGATCGTCTGCACATAGTTTTCATAGTCTTCATTATCAGGGACGAATTTCTGAATATATTCCCTGGCAGTCATCTCTTTTGGATAGGTCTGGTTGGGATTAAACATGTCTGCCATCCACGCATAGACCTGTTTCATCGCTTTTTTCCCGCCTATAATGTGTTCTTGAGCATCGTCCAATGAGTGGAAACGAGGACCATCTTTGATCACAAATAGTTGATTGCCTGCTTTCTGGTCTTCATCTCCGGTGTCCTGAATCGTTATCCAGTCTATCTTTGCCCCCAGTTTGTTGCAAAGTTTGCCGATGCGGCTGTTGGTGCCTGGGCAGGTCCAGGCGGCTGTGCTGATGGAATAACCCTGATGATTGAGGTGAGTATATTTACCACCGATATAGGATAACTGCTCCAGAATGAGAACATCTTTTCCAGCCTTTGCCAAACCAGCTCCTGTCATTAATCCCCCGATGCCAGCGCCGATAATGATTGCATCATATTGTTCTTTCAGAGGAACAGGCGGTGACCAGAGTTTTGGGTCATCGAAAACATTGTTTGGACAGCTGTAGAGACATTCTCCACATTCAGTGCATTTTGAGGAGTCAATCACAGGCCAAACGTGTTCGTCAATGATTAATTCGATGGCTGCTTCGGGACAATTGAGGACGCAATAGGAGCATCCTGTACAGTGTTGCTCATTGATTTGAATGTTCATGCTTATATCTCCCTTGGGTTAGTTGACTGTTTTATATTGAAGAAAAGGAAAAGGTGCCGTAAAGCGGGTAATACGAAGGGTCCCATACTCATCAATCCGATAAGGGCTATATCAGAACGCTGCAGGGTGGTTAGGACAACCAGAAAAGAGGTTAGAAAAAGTGATAGATAGAGCACTATTGGTCCGGCAGCAATACTCTTAGGTCTGTCAGAGGGTATGATTACCAATCGATAGACGAGTTGAATGAAAGTTGAAAGCCCCAGCCACCCAACGAAATTGGAGATTGGAATGCCGCCTGAAAGATCGGAGAGATAAATTCCTCCATTTTCCCATACCCACCAGCCTTCGTTCACGGCGATGGCATCAATTGAGAGATCCCATGCGGTGGTTGCGATAGCGGCCAAAAAGGCTGGCAGCAAGCAGAGCCAGATTTTATTGAGGAAGGATTGGTTTTTCAAGGAGGGTGTGGGGAATAACCCTTCACTGACATGATAGGCTGCATAGGTGATAGGACCCCATGCGGTACCGGCCAGCAGGGGAACTCCCAGAATCTGAATCCCGAAATATTCCGTGTAGTAGTACTCGCCAAAAATTAACCCAAAATTGACTCCGAGCATTTCAGCAACGTAAGCTGATAGGTAAGTGAAAATGAGAATATAGACTGCTGTGCGGAGGCTATAGCGTTGAATGGCATCCCAGATGACAAAGACAAGCAGGAGAAGGATAAAACCAATGAGGAAAGAAACCTCAAAGGGAACAATCATCCCCATGCTGAAATTGATGATGGGTAGTACACCAGCCAGTACCGTTATGATAGTGATAAAAAGGAAAGAGCCTTTGTAAGGTTTATTCATTCATTTTCCTCCATGCAGGAGCATGTCCAGAAGAATTTTATACCCATGGAGGGTGACAAAATGCCAGAATTCTTGATAAGTAGTTGATCCGGCGATCAGGCCAAAAAGACTATTTTGCAAAAGGACTGATTTACTAAGCAAATTCGTACTCAGACGAGGGATATGATACATCAAATTGGCGATTTTACCGGCAAAGCGGAGTTCTTCAAGGATTTCATTGTTAACCCGATTCGTATAAGAAACGAGGTCAAGTTGAGTTGCATCCCACTGGCTTAGAATAACATCTGCGGCAATATTGGCGCTTTTGAGGGCGTAGTAAATTCCCTCACCAAAAAATGGATCGGCCAGATTGGCGGCATCTCCTGTGAGAAGGATTGACCCGCGGTGCAATGCCTGCGGATGCCCTCCGAGGGGAATGCGATGGCCACGCTGGGTGAGGATGGTGTAGTCTTTCAGGTCAGGTTGGCATTGAAGATATTCCCGCAGCATGGCCTTAAGATTGGGAATTTTGCCTGTATTGGCATAGAAAACACCTACAGAGAGATGATCGCGTTTTGGGAAAATCCATCCGTAGCCATGTCGCAGGGCTCCAAAATCGAAAGTGCCGAAAGGTCCTTGCTTTTCAAGCACCTCGGGTGATACCGCGATCTCCGCTTCAATCGCTGTACCTGTGGGGCGGAATTGCATCAGCTGTGCGGCAGGTGCGATGCTGCTATTGACACCGTCTGCTCCCACCAGCATGCGGGTTTTGATTATTCCGCGAGATGTATGGCAATCGATTGAATCATTATTGG
>CAZQSG010000125.1:0-6279 GCA_964595925.1 uncultured Anaerolineaceae bacterium
TGGAACTAAAAATAAGCGCATAGCAAAAGCCTGAAGCAGTGTGCCTAAAAAAATGAGGATATAATCACGCAGATTGGACCACGAAAAATCAAATTGAAAATGCTTGATTTCTTTCCAAAGAGATGTTTGATTCATAGTTCCCTCTTAATTAAACCAGGTCTATTCTCTTAAATTTTAAAATTATAGATTCCATTCTCGACGGGATATTCGGCAGTGCATTTGGAGCACTTCAGTAAGGGCGGGGTATCTTTCAGTGGTGTTTTGCATTTTGGACAGCAGAAAAAAGAACCTTCTTCTGCGGGTTTTGTGTGACCGATTGCTCGATTTTTAACAAAAACGCTGGGTGAGAATTGGAAAAGGTTGCCAGTTGGCTGCAATAGTTTGTCTAATGCGGTTAAAAACTTTGTGGAAAATTTCTTTTTTAATAAATCAATTCGAAAATGTGAAACAGTGAGTTGTTTTTCGATAGCAAAATTAGCTTCATATAGCCATTCACGGATGGCTTTGGGATGAAAATTAAAGTTTAATGTTGCGAATTCAACAGGTGCTTTATCAAAAGGATTCCAGTCCTGTTTTTTTAGTAGAAAACGAAAGATTGATTTTAGATTACGTTTGTTGGCATATTCAAGAATGAAGCATGCATCATGTTGAAGGACGTCTCGGACATTTTGGATAGCCTGCGGCGCATCGGCCATATGGTGCAACGTGCGAATCATGGTTGCACCATCAAATAAACCATCAACAAAGGGAAGACTGTATATATCTGCGGCAACATAACGGAAGTTGTGATTGTCACTTAATTTTTCGCGGGCTTGTTGTAACTGTGTGGTTGAATAATCCAGCAGAACGATCTCTTCGTAACCTGAGTATCTTGGTGTGTTGCGGCCGGCTCCAGCCCCCAGTTCCAGTAACCGTTTTCCAGCTTTTGGCAGCAGTCTCTCAAGAGCCGCCGCTTCAGCGGCATCTTCATAGGTGCGCCCCCCTTCTTCCCAAAAAACTTGTTGATAATTAGAACCTTCGTAATCGCAAATAGGACGTTCTGACATAAGGTCTGATCCTTTTCCAAAAGTGAATTTGAAATAATTTTACCTTCTTCGGTGACAATTGCTGGGAAGAAAATAGATGAATTCAAAGGGTGAAGGGAAAATGTTGGTTAAATGCAAGGTCTGGGCAGGTTGACCGACGGCACCCGGAGAGACTACCTTATCGCTGCTTCCTCTCGGACCTGACGAGGTTCGATAGCATCCGCCGCGTCGGGCCCACCCAGACGCACAATAAGGATACCGCAGGAGACTGGTGCTGTCAAATTTATAAAGAACAGATTATAGATAATGTTATTCTTGCAACGGTAGAAATAATTACGGTGTGGTACGCATGATATTCTGATGTGAATAGATGTGATTTCCCTCTGGGAATGATAAAATTGAAACCAGGGAAAGATGGAAAAGAGGAGCTCATATGCCAGAATTTATGCAGGGGGAAGAGTTGTGCCGCAAGTTTTATGAAGAATGTGTCCACACAATTCTGAGTGAACATTATCCTGCTCTCAATTATTCTGCTGGTTTGCTAGGTTACGGGTCTGAGGTGCTGGGATTTGATACACTGATGTCCAGAGACCATGACTGGGGTCCTAGAATGCAATTATTTCTTACAGCAGAAGATGCAAAACAGGTTGGCGAAGAGATTAACGAATTGCTGTCCAGAGAGCTGCCGTATGAATTTTATGGATATTCGACCCATTTTGGGCCGCCCAATGAATCAGATAATGGAACTCGAAAATTGGAGGACATCAGCGCAGGATTTGTATCCCATCGCATTATTGTTACCAGTCTGGAAGCCTATCTTAAGGATTATTTTCCTGTGAATGTGATGGGTGAGATCAGCGAGGTTGATTGGTTGGTGATTCCTCAACAAAAACTTCGTTCTATTGTTGATGGGGCTGTTTTCTATGATGGATTGAATATTTTAAAGACTATCCAGGAGAAGCTGCGATGGTATCCAGAATCGGTGTGGATTTATTTAATGGCTTCAGCCTGGTCTCGTATTGGGCAGGAGGAACACCTGATGGGGCGGTGCGGAACGGTGGAGGATGAAGTTGGCTCCTATCTTCTGGGAGCAAGTTTGTCGCAGGTATTAATGCAGTTGGCCTTCTTAATGGAAAAAATATATGCTCCCTATCCGAAATGGTTTGGAACGGCTTTTCGAGAATTAAAACTTGCAGCAGACCTATATCCTGCATTTGAAGAAGTCCGTACTGCCAGGACATGGCAAGAAAGGCAGGGTGGTTTGGTGAAAGCCTATCTGGTGCTTATCCGCCAGATGAATTCAATGAAAATGATTGAATCTGTTGACGAAGAGGTAGTAGATTTTTTTGGAAGGCCTTTTAAAGTAATACATGCTGGAAAAATTGCAGAATCTTTGCGAAAATTATTAAGAGATACACCACTTGTCAATATGCCATTAATCGGAAATATCGACATTGTTACATCTTCAACAGATGTTGTTGAGAATAATATAATTTGTCATCAATTCGGCGATTTTTACAAAGGCCTGATGTAGTTATTTGCCATAGGTCATCTAACTTTCTTGCTGCACGGTTTATTAACGACTACTCAGAATGTCCAATTTAACAATGGAGGCCAACACCTTCTTGAAGCCATAGTCTTCGAAAGCGATATCAACAGTCTCTTCGTTAGCTATGATTCGGCTGTCCATCACGATTCCCTCGCCCCATGAAGCATGATGAACACGCATTCCGGGTTGGTATTGTTGTTCGATTCTTGGTTTTGGAGCTTTCGGTTTACTCATACGAAAACCACGTGTTGCTCCGCGTGTGGGCCCAACATAAGAATTCCATTTAGTATTGGCTGCGGTTCTATGATGATGACGGGTTGTTCCAGGACGCCCAGCAAATTCTAATAATTCATCGGGAATATCTTTCAGGAATTCAGAAGGTTCATAATCTATATAGGAACCATAACCACTCCGGCGATCTGCGCGGGTGAGATACAATTGATCTTCGGCGCGGGTTAGACCGACATAGAATAATCGTCGTTCTTCTGCAAGTTCTTCCGGCTCAAACAGCGAGCGGCTGTGAGGCAATATCTCCTGATCTAAACCTGCGATGAAAACCACAGGAAATTCTAACCCTTTAGCAGCATGCAATGTGAGCAAAGTGGGTGACTCTGCAACTTCTGGTAAGGTATCCTGGTCAGAAACGAGGGCCATATTTTCGAGAAAAGTCTCAATACCCAATTCTTCATACTCAAAGGTGAGGCGTTTTAGCTCGTGAACATTTGCGAGGCGGTCAATCGAATTTTCTTTGGTAGAAGAATTTTCTTCCAGATATAACTCGTATTCTGTTTCATCAATGATCATACTAAGTAGTTCAGGAAGGCGTAAGTCTTCTTTGCTTTCTACCCAGTTGACAAGTTGTTGGCCGAAAAGGGCCAGTTTGGCAACACTCCGGCTGCCGATTTCATTCCAGTATTGAGAGTCGTTGCTATTTAATCCCAAATCCATCAATATCTCACCCACACTGACATTTGCTGCATGGGCGGTAATGACGATAGATTGCCATGTTTTTGCGCCTATTCCTCGTTTTGGGGTATTGATAACGCGACCAAGAGAGAATTCATCAGATGGATTGTGAACAAGACGAAGATAGGCGATGAGGTCTTTGATCTCCTTGCGCCCATAGAACCGTTGTGCACCTACCAGACGATATTCAAGACCGGCCTTGAGGAAAGCTTCTTCCAGCAGGCGGGATTGGGCATTGGTACGATACATGATCGCAAAATCACTGCCTTTATTCCTGCCATGGTTAATCAGCCTGCGGATTGTGTCAACGATGAAAACAGCTTCATCCCGATCATCGTAGGCTTCGTGAAGAATAATTTTGTTTCCTTTTGCTGTTCGGGTTGATTGAAGGTCTTTTGGGGTGCGATTTTCGTTCTTATCGATGACAGAGGTAGCGGCATCAAGGATCAATTGTGTTGAGCGATAATTATCTTCTAATAATATTTTTGTGTTTTTAGGAAAATCTTTTTCAAATCGCAGCATGTTCCGGTAATCAGCGCCTCGCCAGCGATAGATGGATTGGTCCTCGTCACCAACAACAAAAAGGTTGCCATGATAACTGCTCAGATGTTTGAGAAGATTATACTGAACCAGGTTTGTGTCCTGAAATTCGTCAACCAGAATGTGTTCAAACTGGCGTGCATAACTTTCTCGAACAGAAGGATAATCCTCAAAAAGTCTTACAGTCCAATAGAGGAGATCATCAAAATCAACAGCATTGTTATTGAGAAGTACTTGTTGATATTTTTCATAAACCCGTTGAATAATTTTATCCCGAAAGGTTTGAATGGGAACATCTTCTGGTTTAAGAAGATTGTTTTTTGCATTTGAAATTGCGGAATGAATATTATAAGGGCGATACTGTTTATCATTGATGTTTTCTTCTTTGATGATATTCTTCACAATAGCAATTTGATCATCGGAATCTAAAATGATGTAATTGGATCCGAAAGGTAGATAAGCAGCTTCCCGGCGGAGGATTTTTGCACAAGTTGAATGGAATGTTCCCAGCCAGATGCCTCGGAGGTCAGCGCCAACCATTTCTTCGACACGACTTTTCATTTCTCTGGCGGCCTTGTTGGTAAAAGTAACTGCCAGGATTTTGTAGGGAGCCACCCCGAGGTATCGCACCAGATAAGTAATTCGGTGGGTTAATACCCGAGTTTTTCCTGAGCCTGGCCCTGCCAGGATTAATACCTGTCCTAATTCGGCTGTAACGGCTTTTTGTTGTTGTTGATTTAGGGAGTCTAAAAAATCCATGTTAGAAATATTTCCTTTCAGTAATCGTAGGTTCAATTCTAATAGTTGGGAGGTACTTAAGTCAATTGCAGTCACCTGTATTTGTATTAAGTGGGTGATTATATATCTGCTGGATCTCTGGAATTGTTAGAAGGGTGGAATTGGGTTAAAATAAGAAGTAATCGCGTTATACATTATTCACTCTAAGCGAGAAAGGTGACAGGATGGTCTGGCAAATATTTGGTCATGATTGGGCAGTAAATCTCCTAAATAAGCATTTAATAACTAACCAACTTCACCATGCGTATCTTTTTAGCGGCCCTGATGGAATTGGCCGGCGAACACTGGCTTTGCGTTTTGCTCAAGCAATCAACTGCAAAAATAAAGATGAACAAGGCAATCCATGCGGTGAATGCAGAATATGCCGTCAAACAATGGGGATGACGCAACCAGACTTAAGCATAATTAAATGTCTTGAAGATAAAAACTCAATCATGGTAGAACAGATTCGAGAGGTGCAGCATTTGCTTTCTCTGACACCATTTGAGGCTCAATTTCGAATTGCTTTGTTGCTGGATTTTGAAAAAGCAACTACAAGCGCACAAAATGCACTATTAAAAACCTTAGAGGAAGCACCAAATCGTGTTATTTTACTTTTAACTGTCGATGCAATTGAAAATGTACTCCCAACAATCAGTTCCCGCTGTGAGATTATGCGTCTTCGTCCCATGAATGCACAGCAACTAAGTGCGACACTTGAGAGTCATTGGAAAATAGACACCGGTGAGGCCAGGCTTCTGGCACAAGTAAGCGGCGGACGATTGGGAGAGGCGCTGCGTTATGCTCAAGAACCTGAATTATTGGAGAAGAGAAAACGGTATTTAGATGATTTAATGACTTTGATTGGTCAAGATCGAGTTGATCGATTAATGTATGCTGAAAAAAAATTTCGTTATAATCGAAATGCCTTCAGAGAGGCTCTTCAAATCTGGTTAAGTTTTTGGCGGGATGTGATGGTGAAATCTGTTGGAGAAGAGTTTTTTGTCAATAATCTCGATTATGAGAAAGAGATTAAGAAGGCAGCGGATGGTTTTGGTCATCGAACTGCCAGAGAACAAGCTGCTAATATTCAACAAGTATTATATCGACTGGATAGAAATGTCAATGTGTGGCTATTAGCAGAAGTTTTGTTGCTTGATTTACCTGAACCTGCTCAAAGTTAGTGTAAAGGTAATAAATGAGAAAAACCGCCATCCTTGTGCGAGAATGGCGGTTTTTGATTCATAGAAATAGTGAAAGTTAAGCGATCGTATTTAAAAAATTCTGTGCGGATTTGCTGACTTCGCTTCCTGTTGAGATGCCGACCCAGCCATCACCGGGGTTCACCAGATTTGCGACAACGATATTTGCGCCATTGAAAATTGCGCTTCTTGATTCTTTAATATCGACACCACCAGCAAC
>CAZQSG010000126.1:0-6270 GCA_964595925.1 uncultured Anaerolineaceae bacterium
TCCTGTCTCACGGATAACCCCGCCGTAACGTTGATAAGTCCCATTTAATAACCCTTGTACAATACGGGGTGGAACATCGAAAGTGACATCATAATTCATTGATTTTTCTCCAGTTTTGACTCAGCATTAATTGAAAAACATAAACACACGATATTCAGCCATGATCTGCCTTTATCGTTAGTACCATCCTCTATGATAGTCCACCCGATGAAAAATTGGTAGCCTGAATTGTGATTGACTCGGGTGCAGGAGGTGGTAATAATTAAAAATTGCGAAAATTTTTCTTTCTTTAAGAATTGATAAAGTTTCGATGTTTGTTTGCATACTATACCTAACAATGGATACAATCAACACGGACTACCTTTTGTTAAGGTTGGATATTATGGTGCAGTTTTGGTGCAGTTTTACTGCGAGACTATGGAAACTGTAGAGATAATAGAGAAAAACTCACCACTTGATTGCTCTCTGGTTGAATCAAGTGGTTATAAAAGAGACAGTAGAGACGGTAGAAAACGATTTGGGGAACTTCGAATCAAGAGGTTGGGGGTTCGAGTCACTCCGGGGGCGTTAATTTCACCCCTGTATTTAGGGGTGAAATATTTTTTTAATCCCACAGATGCTCGAGCAGTTTTACGTTGGCTTCCTTGTCTAGCTTGCCAAGCATCAGGTGACCGTAAATGACAAGTGTGACACCAGGTTTAGAATGTCTGAAATTCTAGATACAATGATTATTGATGTTCCATTGTTTAGCATTCGCAAAAATGAAAAAAAGAGTGCCTGGGTAGAAAAGAGATAAGGTAGAATTAACGGGAGAAAAAATTCTGGCGCAGGTTTCTGCAAGAGAGAGTTCAAGCAGGCTCAGCCAGATCAATGCAGTGAGAAAAGCGGTCCGCGCAATGCCACCCCTGAAAGGAAATCAATGGGCTATAAAATAATTGAAACACAAGAGTTAACCGTTTTCTACGGCAAACATCGGGGGGTTTTAGATGTCAATTTGACCGTCGAGAAAGGGGAAGTGTTTGGCTTTTTAGGCCCAAATGGGGCTGGCAAAACGACCACGCAGCGCGTGCTAATGGACATTATCCGGCCTACAAAAGGCAGGGCGACTATTTTTGGGATGGACTGCCAAAAGGATGGAGTCGCTATCCGCAAGCGGGTGGGCTATTTGCCGGGGGAACTCAGTCTGTACCCGAATATGAAAGGTCGGAATTTCTTGCGCATGATCGCATCCTTGAGGGGGAAAAAGGTAGAACTTTCTTACCGCCAGGAGCTTTATGAGCGGTTGAATCTTGATCCCAGCCGCAAAATGAAAGAATATTCGCATGGTAACAAGCAAAAGTTTGGGATCATCGCCGCTTTCATGGACAAACCCGATTTGCTCATTCTGGATGAGCCAACCATCGGTCTTGACCCCCTTGTCCAGCAAATTGTGATGGAGTTGGTGTGGGAAGCAAAGAATGAGGGCCGGACAGTTTTCTTCTCGTCCCATATTTTGCCCGAAGTACAGGCAGTTTGCGACAGGGTTGGGATTATCCGCGAGGGGAAACTGGTCAAAACAGAAAGAGTTGAAACACTTGTGAAGGTACAGTTCAAGCGCCTGCATATCACACTCCAGGAGATGCCTCCTGCGGATGCTTTCACCTTCGAGGGAGTCACCGAAAAAGGTCGTGATGGACAAAAGGTAATGCTGGAAATCCGGCGAGGGCTTGATAAAGTCATCGAGACTGCTATCCCTTATGGCATTATTGATATTGAAACTTTGCCAGTCACTTTGGAAGAGGTCTTCCTGGCTTTTTATGACCGCCCGAGCAATCGAGGAGGCAACCATGCTTAATCTTCTCAAATATGAACTGCAATCACGGTTTGGAGCTATTTTTGGATGGGGGATTGGCCTGGGGCTTTTCGGGGCAATGTACATCGCGATTTTCCCTGAAGTGGGCGATAAAATGTCGGTTTTAGCCGATCTCTCCATTTATCAAGCAATGGGCATTGATTTAGGCTCATTTGCCGGGTTTATCGCTTCGAGCGCAGTACAATTTACCCCGATTGTATTAGGGATTTATGCTATCATCACCAGCACAGATACGCTGGCGGGCGAGGAAGACCGGGGAACGCTGGAGCTGACTCTGGCCATGCCCATACATCGCTGGAAGATCGTTTCGATGAAGGCACTCGCCATGGCGATTGTATCCTTCTTAATTTTGGTAATTGCAGGGTTCGGTTTTGTCCTGACGCTAAATGGGATCAGTGCAACAGTGGACCTTGACATAACCAGCGCACAACTCTTTTTTTCTGTGCTGAATGGTTGGCCAGTTACGATGGCTTTTATGATGATGGGGTTGTTTCTCGGAGCCTACCTGCCCAACCGTCGGAGTGCTTCTTTGACGCTGACTGTGATCTTTATTGCCAGTTACTTTGGGGAAAACCTGGCGGGCATGGTTGAATCTTTGGACTGGGTTAAACCCTTCTCTTTGTTTACTTATTTTGATGCAACTGCAGAGGTATTTACGAATGGGCCTGAGATCGGAGATATTTTAATCTTACTGGGGGTGGCGCTGGTCTTCTTCGTCCTTGCGCTGGTCAGCTTCCAGCGGCGTAATGTGACCGTGGGCGCCTGGCCCTGGATTCGGGCGAGGAAATAATGAAAAATGCTTATGGGGATCGAGTGCGCTTAAAAGAAAGAGTTTCTTCTGGTTCATTAATTCTTTTCATGAAAAAACAGGATGGCAATTGCTTTCGAATTCAAGAATTAAAACTCTTGCTGGAAACAAAAGGTTAATATATACTTTTTCTGGCAGTCAGGTTATTCAATAAATAGGGCTATATTTATGAAAGTGTTTCTATATGTTGGGTTGGGTGGTTTTTTAGGTGCAAATCTCCGTTTCTTTGTTTGTGATTGGGCTGCAAGGAAATGGGGAGATCAGTTGCCTTATGGTACTTTCCTTGTGAATATCCTGGGAAGTTTTGTAATTGGTTTTCTGGTGATGATGATTGCTGAACAATTCCATGTATCGCCTCATTTGAAACAGTTGGTGATTACGGGGTTTTTGGGTGGTTTCACCACATTTTCCAGTTTTATGTTTGACGCGGCGCAACTGCTTTCAAAAGGCACCATTGGGCATAGTGTATTTTATATGTTGGTTAGCCTTTTACTGGGTTTTCTTGCTGTCCTGGCGGGTAGTGCTCTGGGCTGGCATTTAGCAGGGATTCCAATTGATGGTTAGTCGAAAACATTGAAAAACAGATAAAAGTGCTGCGGATTTACACCACTTTTATCTGTTTTTGATAATTTGGTGGATTAATGATTGATATGAGCCGAGTTATGCGGAATAACACGATTGCTATTATAGGCAAACTGTGGAGGTGTCTGCTGTAAATTACTTGGCTTTTTAATGTGGGTTCCTTTTACCCATAATGAAATTCCATTTCCTGCAGCAGTAAGGGGTTCAAAAATCCATTCCATGACAGTTTTGAAATGGTAAAATCCGTGCCGCGCCCAAAGAATAATGGGAAGAAATGCTTTTTGCATGAATTTACTGTGTGCATAGAGTAATGCAATTGCGATTGTGCTGACGGAAATGGTAAATTTCATCCAATCTGCAAAATGGAAAAGCCCAAATTCTTCGAGGATAATTTCAATGCCGATATTTAAGATTAATAGAAAAGCTGCCTTTTGAAGGACTGGTTCTTTCTTGATAGATTTTATAAATACACCCGCGGCAAAACGGATTAAAAGCATACCGATTGCCACACCCAGAACCACCACCCATAACTGATCTGAAATTGCAACTGCTGCGACTACGTTATCGAGGCTGAAAATCATGTCCGCGATATTGAGGCTTATAACTATGCTCCAGAATGAGCCAGTATTACTATTGTGTTTCAGTAGATTTTCTTCCTGATTATGATTGATATCCAATCCCAGGTTGTCAAATGCGAGGTAAATTAAATATATTGCACCAACGATCTTGATCCAGGGATTTTGGATGATGAGAGTTGCGAGAAATAGCATCAATCCCCTTCCAACATAAGCTCCTAATAACCCAATTCGAAGTGCTGCTGTCTGTTGATTGCCGAGAATCGGGTGTAGTTTCTTGCCGATCTTTGTTAAACTTTTTGGCCATGGAGCAGGTATATCATTTGGCAGTTCAGCGACCATGGTTCCCATTACTGCGGCATTATCAATTGACAAAATACCTTCTAAAAAAATTAATTGTAAAATAATAATTACTACTGTTAAAGTCATCTCTCCTCCGTCTGTGTGCAACAATGAATACGTATCCAACAACCATGTTGGAATTAAGGTTGCGTATATCTATGTTGGGAAATGATTTTTTTTTCAGAACCTGTCTTCGTTCTGTAGGATTTCAGATCATTGATCTGGTACCCGGTTAATGGTGGCCAGTGGTTTTGAGGGCTGACTGGCCAGAATCAAACCATCAAGCAGTATAATCCTCATGCAATGGTGGTGAAAGGACAAATGTAACGTAAGCACCATGACATGTATCACGCAATTGTGAAAATTAACTCGAAAAAATCAGATTATCCACTGTAAATTATGGTTTCAAACACCAGAAAACGTATCATTCATGCATAAATTATGGCGTGACAATAATTATGTTATGGTATCCCAAAAGATTAAAAGAATGAGCATCAGTTACCTGTTTTTGTGAAACCACCTTATTTTCATTAGAAAATTAAAGAAGGAAGAAAAGAAAAAATAATATTAAAAAACACCCGCTCCATGTGCTTCTGGAACGGATGTTTGAATAGGAATAATGAATTAAATTTCTGGATTGGGAATATAAGCACCGCCACGGCAGTTCTTCAGATAGTTGAGGCTATGCACCTGCCCCGTCATTTCGAGGTCATCGCGATACACCGGGTCATGCCAGCCTTCGATATCGATGGAGCCTTCAAAGCCGCCCATGCGCAGGATGGAAATGATATCTGTCCAGTTCAGGTCGCCAAACCCGGGGGTGCGGTGATAGGCAAACTGCTTGGGGCTGCTGATACCAAAGCGGTGGATGATGTCCCAATCGATGCTGGCGCATTTGCCGTGCATATGGAAAATTTTGTGTGCCCAATCACGGAGCTGGGGCAGCGGGTCAATCAGTTGAACCATTTGGTGGCAGGGCTCCCATTCGAGGCCGAGGTTTTCGGAGGGAAGGGCATCAAAAATTAATTCCCAGGCCGAAGGGTTAAAGGCCAGGTTATAGGAGCCATCTTCCCAATTTCCACCCATGGGGCAGTTCTCGAAGGCGACGCGGACATTTTTCGCTTCAGCCTGTTCAACCAGTGGGGACCAGACTTCTGTGAAGCGGGGCATATTTTCGGCCACGCTTTTTCCAGGAATGCGGCCTGTGAAACCTGCAACAATATCGGTTTTAAAGAGTTCAGCGGCATCAATGAGGCGCTTCCAATCTCGACGGCCGAATTCCCCTTCTTGATCATCCTTCAAAGGGTTGCCATACAATCCTAATGCGCCGATTACGATGTCACGATCACCAATTGCTTCAAAGACATTATCTGCCAGCATTGGCAGGTTAACATCTTCTGGAATAGAACTCCAGAAATTAATCTGAAAACTTTCAAAGCCATAGTCAGCAATTTGGCGGATATAATCACCTAATTTGGCGTGACCGCCAATTAAGGTGCCGATGCGGATACTATTTACAGGGTTATTCATTTCTTACTCCATTTAGATTCATCATTGGTTAATATTGGATTAACACTTTAATTATAGGTCTCTATGCGTTTATGAATATCATTTTTATGAGTGATTTCTGTAACAATGTTTTGGGAAGTTTGTTTTTTGTGTTTTTATTGTCAGGCATTCATCCTGGTGCTATAGTTAATTCCAGATCAATGATTCTGAGCGTAAATTGTATATACCACTCGGAACTAATTATTACTGGAGGTATTTCTTATGCAAACCCGTATTGTATTAATTGGCGCTGGAAGTGCACAATTTGGTTATGGCACAATGGGTGATGTTTTCCAGAGCAAAGTGCTGGAAGGCAGCCACGTTGTCCTTCTTGATATTAATCCAGACACATTGGCTGTTGTTGAAGCAACTGGCAAGAAATTCATTGCTGACAATAACCTTCCGTTCACTCTGTCAGCTACAACTGATCGTGAGGAGGCTCTGCAAGGGGCAGACTTTATCGTAATTTCCATTGAAATCGGCCCCCGTTTTGACCTGTGGGAACAGGATTGGCGCATTCCCCAGCAATATGGCATCCGCCAGGTATATGGAGAAAATGGCGG
>CAZQSG010000127.1:0-6197 GCA_964595925.1 uncultured Anaerolineaceae bacterium
AATGTATCGTACAGACCTGTTATGATGCGTGTGGGTATTATTATAGTTATCATACCTGTCCTAAAGGAGTTCCTCTTTCCGAATTTATTTTTCTTCCTCCTCCAGATGAAAGGTAAAATAAAAAACGGGTTCAAAGTGGCCGAACTGTAAATTGCGTTCTTAAAAAATAGTTTTGCAGGAAAGTGATTAAGTGATAGGTTTAAATTAAAGGAGTTAGTCGATGAATTATTTATTATATGTCCTTTTGGCAGTGCTTGTTTTTGTGATTGTCATGATAATGGTTCGGGCTTTTCGTTTTGGCAATGCTGAAAGCAGTAAGGTGGATTCTGTTTCTCTCCCCGTTGTGGACAGTGAAAAGCTGTCTGCTCACCTTTCTGACACAATTCAGTGTGAAACTCTTTCAAATTTGGATGCTGAAAAAGTTGATTCGACAACGTTTCAAGCCCTGCATGTCGTGTTGAAGAAAAACTATCCTTTGATTTATGAAAAATTAGAGTGTGAAGTGCAGGATGGTTTCAATCTGGTGGTTCACTGGGAAGGCAGCAATAAAGAGCTTGATCCAATCCTTTTAATGGCGCATCAAGACGTTGTCCCTGCTGATCCTGCAACGCTGGATCAATGGAAGCAGGCTCCTTTCAGCGGTGAGATTGTTGATGGTGTGATTTGGGGGCGCGGAACACTGGATTGCAAAGGTCAGCTGGTGGGAGTGATGGAAGCTATTGAATATCTACTGAGTACCGGTTACGAACCTGAACGCAGCATTTATTTGGCTTTTGGACAGGATGAGGAGGTCGGGGGGCAGACAGGACAGAACCTGATTTCACGTAAATTTAAGGAAGATGGAATTCATTTTGCAGCTGTGCTTGATGAAGGCGGTGCAATTTTGTCTGGTCAAATTCCTGGAGTAGAAGTACCTGTTGCTCTGGTTGCGAACTGCGAAAAAGGTTATGTAACCCTGGAGATTAAAGCTAAAGGCGATGGCGGTCATTCCAGCATGCCACCGCAGGTTACAACGATTGGTCGTTTGGCAAAGGGACTGGCAAAAATAGAAGCCAATCCTGTGCCTTATAATGTTGAGCGGATCATTCCAATGTTCGAAGCACTTGGTAAGAGGGCTCCTTTTATGTATCGGCTAGCTTTCTCGAATTTGTGGCTGTTCCGTGGTTTTCTTCAGAAGAAACTCCAAGAAAATCCTAAAATGGCCGCGATCATTCACTCGACGACTGCGATTACAATGATTAATGGTGGGGTAAAGGACAATATTTTACCATCTAAAGCAAGTGCAATTGTGAACTTTCGGTTATCATCTGGTGATAGCATTCAGCATCTGATCGAATACGTGAAATTTCTTGTGGAACCCTATGATCTGTCCGTGAGCGTGGCAGGTGAACACCCCTGGGAAGCCTCACCGGTTTCAAATGTGGATTCACCGGCATTTGATCTCTTGAGTACCTGCATCCAGGAGACCTTTGGTGAAGTTGCCGTAACACCGTTTGTCATGTTGGGAGCCACGGATGCTCGTTATTACTCTGATCTCAGCGAGCATGTATACCGATTCGGTCCTGTTCGGATGCGGTCTGACCAGTTAGATTCGGTTCATAATATCAATGAACATATCACGGTTAAGCAATTCACCGAGACGGTACAGTTCTTTGTGTTATTGACGAAGAAATGGGCGAAGGCGAAGTGGGTTGAGTAAAATTAATTTTCAACTAAAAACCTCCCTGGTTTATCTATCAGAGAGGTTTTTAGTTTGAATTGTCAGCTTGTCTTTATTTTTACGATAGTGACACCGCTGCCGCCCTCAGATTGCTTTGCTTCTTCCCAATTTCGAATATAAGATGACCGGTTAAGTTGTTGACGGACGACTTCTCGCAGGCGCCCGCTGCCTTTGCCATGGATGATACGCACAAAGGGCAGTCCTGCCAGAAAAGCTTTTTCAATGTAAGGAATCAGTATTTCAACCGCATCCTCAGCCCGTTCTCCACGTAAATTCAGTTCCATACCCGGAGAAGGGTGGAATATGCTATATTCGTGCGCTTTGGAAGATGAATCATGTCTGGGGAAGGTTTCTAATTTCTTTCCGACACGCTCTAATTGATCAAGATTGACCTTCATGCGCATGGCGCCTAATTGAACTTCCCCGTCCTTGCCGTTCATTTGCACCAATGTCCCCTCTTTTTCAAGGCCTTGGATCACCACCTGATCTCCAACTTGCAGTGGTCGGGGAGCCTGTTCTTTAGGTTTGATGGGTGTGGTCTTTCTCTGGATGGGAATTTCAGCTTTTTCTTCCAATAGCTCCAGTTGATTTTCTACACGTTCAGAAAGTTTTTCCTGGCGCAGAACTTCTTTCTGGGCACGTTTCTGAGAGGTGTCTGTCTGGGTGGTGGCTTGAGCTGCCTTTTCAGCATAGCGCACAGCTCGTTTCATACGTTTTTTCAAAGCCCGTAATTCTGTCTTTAACGCTTTGATTTCTTCCTGTGCTATCTCACGTGCTTCTTCCAGTAATTGAATGCGCTCTTGCTCGATATTCTTCAATCTTGTATTGAGTTGGCGGCGAAGATTTTCAGTTTCTTCTCGCATTTTCTCAACCACTTCACGGTCTTCATTTGCTTTTTCTTTCTGAAGCTGAATATCTTCCAGAAGGTGGTCGGCTCGAAGTTCGCTGGGGTTGATGGTTGTTCGGGCGATTTCAATGATTGTTTTTGAGAGGCCGACGCGTTCAGCGATAAGAAGTGCGTTAGAACGACCGGGGAGACCGATCAGCAGGTGGTAGGTGGGTGAGAGCGTTTCGAGGTCAAAAGACATGGCTGCATTGACAACGCCTTTATTGTTGTAAGCGAAGTTTTTCAATTCTGGATAATGGGTGGCTACCATGCAGGGTATGCCGTAATCCGTGAGGTGCACCATAATCGCATGGGCGAGTGCAGCACCTTCCTGTGGGTCTGTCCCAGAACCCAGTTCATCCAGCAGTACAAGTGTGCGGCTGTTGGCCTGATCGAGGATGTGAACCATATTTTTAATATGTCCTGAAAAGGTAGACAACGATTGTTCAATCGATTGTTCATCGCCGATGTCAGCATAGATATTATTAAATACTGTGAATTGTGAGCCAGATTGTACTGGAATATGCAGGCCGCTTTGTGCCATTGCGATCATCAGTCCAGTGGTTTTCAACGTAACGGTCTTACCGCCCGTATTCGGCCCAGTGATCACCATTGCAAAGTTGGGGTTTTCGAGGAGTATATCGACGGGGACCACCTCGTCCTTTGACAGCAAAGGGTGTCTCGCTTTCATCATGCGGATGTGGCTGCCTGGATGGCTCCCATCTCTGGCAGGCTGGAAATCAAGTACTTCGGGCCCATTCGCATGTAAATCTTCGGCGTATTTTGCTCGCATCAGCGCAAAATCGATCTCCGCTACTGCGTTAACAATTCTTTTGATACATTCATATTCAGCGCCGATCTCATCTGAGAGTTCGGCGAGAATTCTTCGTACTTCATCTTGTTCGGCAAGTTTTAATTCCTGAAACTGGTTATTGAGATCAACAACCGCAAGAGGTTCGATGAACAATGTCTGTCCTGTTCCTGAACGATCATGGATGATCGCTGGGATTTTACCTTTAAAACCCGCCTGCAGAGGAATTACATAACGACCGCCACGCTGGGTGATAATGCTATCTTGCAGCATAGGTGTAATTCGAGGATCAGTGAGCATTGATTGCAGTTTGTTTATCAATCTATTATGAGCTACTTTCATCTCACTGCGGATTTGAGAAAGCAGCTTAGAGGCATTATCGAGGACTTGCTTGTCTTCACTGATGACCTGTGTGATGCGGGCAATCATCCCAAAAGGCGGAGTAAGGTTTCGTGCAATCTGCACCAGATGGGGGTAAAGCAATTCTGGAGAATCTTCCCTCAGATCATTTGGATTGATGTGTTCAGGGATGGTGCCATCATCCTGTTGTCTTGAGAAAAATGGCTTTTGAAGTTTGCGAGCAGCGATGAGTGTGCTTTTGGTATCAACAATTTCATCGATGCTCATCACGTAGTGACGGGAAGCATGTTCTACAATTTTGCGGATATCGTGGACACCACCGATGCGGATGTCAGGATTCATACTTAATAGAAGACGTGCCTCACGTGTGAATGATAATCGTTCACGGACTTCCTGCAGTTTATCAGATGGTTGCAGTGTGAGAGCGAGTTCAGCAGAGGCGCCAAATGCGGCATATTCAGCCAGTTTTTCCAGTATCTTAGGATACTCAATCAAGGTTAATGTTTTTTGATCCATTTCTTTTCTTCTTCAAATTTTCCATATGACAGAGAATCGTCTATTCTGTCGTTTTTTTACAGTAGACATACAAATAGGTGCGCCATAGTCAATGCTCGCACGAGTCACTCTCAGTTCTCATCGTTCCCTGGCTATTATAACACTCAAGGGGTGGAATACAGCGCAGAGCTTTATTAACTCAAATTGGAAGAATTTGCAAAGGAATGATTATCTATTTCGTCGGTTCTGCAAACTTCCCAGGATATTGGCGGCATTTGCTCCGAAGACATCGGGTCCTAAGCGGAAGCCTGCTGCTTCAAGCTTGTGCATAAATTGGGGGCGGATTCCGGTTGCTTTCAGTTCGCCGAGAATTTTTCCATTTTCATCAACCCCTGTTTGTTCAAAACGAAAGATTTCACTCATAATAACTGTATTTCCTTCCATGCCGGCAACTTCGGAAATTGAAACAATCTTACGGCTGCCATCTCGAAGACGACTCTGCTGAACGATCAGATCGATAGCAGAGGCAATCTGCCGGCGAACCACGCTGATGGGCAGGTCCATTCCAGCCATCATACACAGCGTTTCCAGACGAGAGATAGAATCTCGCGGTGAATTTGCATGAATCGTGGTCATAGACCCATCGTGTCCGGTATTCATTGCCTGAAGCATGTCGATCGCTTCTCCACTGCGGCATTCACCGATGATGATACGTTCGGGTCGCATACGCAGTGAGTTGCGTACCAGGTCACGAATCGATACTTCATTCTCACCGCCAATATCAGGCGGTTTGGTTTCGAGACGGACGACATGTTCCTGCTGTAATTGAAGTTCAGCCGCATCTTCAATAGTGACAATGCGTTCATCTTCTGGAATGAAACCGGAAAGTACGTTTAAAGTCGTGGTTTTACCAGAGCCCGTACCACCAGAGATGAGAAGGTTGAGGCGGGAAGCCACGCAGGCATGGAGGAACTTTGCCATTGCTTCTGTCATGGAACCAAAACGAATCATCTCCTCAACTTTAAGTTTCTCTTTACTGAATTTGCGGATTGTAATCGATGAGCCATCAATCGCACAGGGGGGGATGACGGCATTGACGCGCGAGCCGTCTTCCAATCGAGCATCAACCATCGGCCTTTTTTCATCAATGCGGCGTCCCAGAGGAGTGATGATGCGGTCAATGATCTGACGCAGTTCTTCTTCTCCATCAATGTGTATTTTCACTCGTTGGATTTTTCCATTTCGTTCGACAAAAATTTGCTGATATCCGTTGACCATAATCTCGCTGATGGTATCATCATCGATTAAAGGCTGCAATGCACCCAGACCGGTGATCTGATTGTAAATATCCTGCATCAGTTTTTGCTGTATTGCTTTTGAAAGTTTGATGTTCAATCCTTCAAAAGCGCGGAGAATTAAAGATTTAGTGAATTTTTTGTATTGCTCTGCCGATGGTTGCGCCCGCAGTAATTCGCGCTTAACGACTTCAGTGACATAATGAATAATTTTTGTGGTGTCTGTAATTGATCCCTGGAAAGATTCTGACATTTTTGGTTCCATTTTCTATTAGTGAGTGAAGTCGAAAAATCACTTTCATCAAAATATAAGAAGGTGTGATGCATTATTGCCAAAGGGTAACTATGGGTAAGAATGTTGAAAACATCTGTTAAATTTTTTATCAAGTAATCTTCATTATAAATGAAAAATAATGTATGGCGTTGAAATTTTGAAATACAAATCGTGAAGGTGATTTGTGAATTTCGCGAATACTCATATTAAGAAGGGATTGTTTTCCTTTATAATAGATACATAGGATGTTTGATCTTTATATGTAACAACCTGACCACCTCTTTGGTTAATCTTTCCCAATCATTTGACGAAGTTTGAATTATCTAGAGGAGCCATGAAACATTCATTCTCCTTTC
>CAZQSG010000128.1:0-6160 GCA_964595925.1 uncultured Anaerolineaceae bacterium
ATGCGTCATGAGAAATATTTTGCGTGTTTTTTCCCACGAATTTGTTTCGACTGTGACGCGAAAATCTTATATTATTGCGTTATTATTGGTTGCCCTGGGTGGAATGACAGTGTTTATCATTTCAAATTCTGTTCAGCAGTCGGATATGATGTCAGAGATTCAGAATTTCTTTATGCCAAAAATGGAGGATGGCCCTGCTGGGTACGTTGATGAATCGGGGATTATCCAGTTCCTGCCCGAAGGCATGGAAGAATGGATGATTGCTTATGATTCTGAAGAAATGGCTTTGGACGATCTGGAGAAGGGGCAAATCATTGGCTATTATCTGATACCTGTTGACTACCTTGAAACTGGTTCGGTTGAATATGTTCGCCAGGAATTCAATCCATTCAGCGGAATGGAAGAGAGCGAACGCCTGGATACTGTGATTATTGCAAACCTGCTGAAGGATGATCCTGATGCTGCCGAATTATTTGAAGGACCGATTAATTTAAGTGTGCGGCAGGTTTATGAAGCACAAACACCTGGGCAAAGCGGCGAGGTGATAGAGGATGAAGTTAGCAGTTCTGACTCAATGGCAGCTTTCTGGATTCCTTACATCGTGATCTTTCTATTCTATATTGTTCTGATGGGTTCTTCCACTTTGATGTTGAACAGCGTTAGTGCTGAGAAGAGCAACCGTATGACGGAGATTCTGCTGACCAGCATTAAACCGGTGGAATTACTGATCGGGAAAATGGTAGGACTTGGTCTTGCAGGATTACTCCAGACTGTTATCTGGAGTGGTACGGGGTTCTTGATGCTGCTTTTTTCTAAGCGAACCGGTATGCTGCCTGAATCAATCAGTTTGTCACCTACTATATTAGTATGGTTGGTAGTGTTCTTTGTCTTGGGATATGCACTTTATGGCAGTTTGATGGCCAGCCTGGGCGCATTAACCGCGAGTTCAAAAGAAGCTGGTCAGATGACGCTCATTGTTATTTTCCCTCTGATCATCCCAATGATAATGATCACGTCGATTACGAATGAACCGAATGGAATTTTGGCGACAGTGTTGAGTATGATCCCTTTCACAGCGCCAGTTGTGATGCCTGCCCGGTTGGCAATCTTACCGATACCGATCTGGCAGATTGTGGTTTCTATTGGGCTGCTGGTGGCGATTGTAATCTTTATTGTGCACAGTGCGGCAAGATTATTCCGAGCTCAAAACTTACTTTCGAGTGGTTCGGTAAATAAATCTAACTTCCTCAAGGCTGTTCTTGGATTGCGTTTCAAAGAAAAAGAAGAGTAATTTTATTCAGGTATGAGTGAGGAAAATTATTAATAATTATATTTTTCATTGAATATAAAAAAATCACCTATAATTACCAGGTATAAAAATACTTTATTAATATAGGAGAATGAACAATGACAAAGATTATTGACCTTGAAGGTGTAGGCCCTGTATATGCTGAGAAATTAATTACCGCAGGTATCCGTTCTGTGGAAGCGATGCTCAAAACCGGTGCGACCCCCAAGGGCCGTGCAGAACTTGCTGAAAAAGCGGGTGTGACCAAGGATCAGGTTTTGGAATGGACTAATTATGCTGATCTGTATCGCATTAAGGGTGTTGCTGAAGAATATTCACAACTGCTTGAAGCTGCCGGTGTGGACACTGTTCCTGAATTGGCACAGCGTAATCCAGAAAATCTCTACAAGAAGGTTATGGAAGTCAACGCAGACAAGAAACTCGTTCGACAGGTTCCCGGGTTGGCACAGGTGAAGAGCTGGGTAGGCCAGGCAAAGGAATTGCCGCGAGCTATTCAATACTAGAATTTTAAAAGAACTGTTTTTTCGGCACTCTTTCAATTTTGAAGGGGTGCTTTTTTTAAAATCTTTTTCATACTGATGGTGGTATTAATCTCCTCGGGGGGGAGGCAAAACTGCCGCCGAATTTGCGGATACTCTTCGCCACTATAAAAGCTGGAATCAGGCATAAAGCGTGGTAAAGAAGGGAGATGCCTGTTTCTCAATCAAGGGAGTACAAACATTTTATGGAAATTAATAATACATGTCTCAATTGTCAGAAAGTTCATAATGAAAACTGTGATTTGGATCAGCAATTAATTTGCCGAAACGATCCAAAAGTGACACGGAAATTTGTTGGATTTCATCTGCCGCTTCGGATAGTCATATTTTCAATGCTGATTTTTGTGGGGAAAATTACAGGAAGCTGGTGGTTTCTGGTTGCTTACGGAGTTGGATTTATCCTGAATTTTGGCCTGGTAGAAACACGGTATCTATGTCGGCACTGCCCGTTTTATGCCCAGGAAGGAAAGTTTCTCAATTGCCCCGCATTGTATGGTACCCCAAAATGGTGGAAGTATGATCCCTCACCATTAACAAAAGTGGATAAAATTTTGCAGACTATTTTTGGTGGATTTGTTGACTTGTTTCCTATGATAACACTGGGTTATATGGTGTGGTACCTGGTTCTGAATCCGCTTCCAATTTTACAGATCATAGTGTTCATCAGTATGTCACTGGTTATGATTGTGTTATTAACCATTATGGGGCAGATGTTGACGGGGGGATTTTGTAAAAAATGTGTCAATTTTTCATGCCCAATGAATAAGACGCCGGAGAATCTGCGAAAGGCCTATCTTGATCAGAATGAAACCATGAGGGAAGCATGGGAGAGAAATAAGTAAGAATCTAAAAGAATTTGCGAACAGATTTGAAATCGGATATTGAATGAGCAAACTCAATTTTCAATATCCGATCTCTTTATTTAACTTCTTGCGACGTTTGATTTCTTACTTCTGAATTGACCTCTCAAGGAATTTTCCGAGATCATTGCGAAGTTTTTTTAGCGAAGGAATATGAAGATACATCATGTGGCCGGCCTGATAGTAATCCATGTGGATATTGGATTGCAGTTCTTTGGGCAGTCCGATGTGGTTGAAGGTGTATTCGGTGGCAAAGTAGGGCGTGGCAAGGTCGTAAAAACCGTTGGCGACGAAGACTTTCATGGCGGGGTTAGAGACCATCGCTTTGCGCAGTTCTTCTGCGACATTGACATATTGATTTTCCCAGCGGTCATATTTCCATGTTTGATAGAGAGATGTCAACATTTCATACGGCAGGTCACTCTCGAACGCCAATTCGCGCCGGATATAATCCTTAAAGGTGGCGGAATATGGGCCATTGATCGCTGAATAACTGGGATCTCTTTCAGGAACTTCACCGGCGCTGTCGCGGTCGTGGCCTGTATAGCGGGTGTCAAGGCGCCCGATAGTGAGCCGTTCATCGCGACGCAGTTCTTTCGTGAAGCGGTGTATGTTAATGCGCAGATCGGTGCGATCAATATAATCTTCAGAGAGACCGGTATAGGAGGATAATTTCTGAATGATGGTTTTTCGTTCAGCATCCGGTAAAGCAGCACCTTTCATCAGGGCGAGAGTGTATTCGGTGGCAGCGAATTGTTCCACTTCAGCCAGAAATTCATCCAGAGGACGCGATAGCTGCTCTGTGCTGAGTTTGCGATGGTATTTCGCCGTGGCAGCGTAAGAGGGCAGGAAGAGGATAAAAGGAAGATCGTTGCCCTCGTTGAAACGTGCGGTGATGAAGTTGAGGATAGAGGAAATGAGCATGATACCATTCAGGTACAGGCCGTGTCGGTCATTGAGGTAAGTCGACAACCCTGCAGCACGGGTGGTTCCGTACGATTCACCAATCAGGAATTTCGGAGAAGTCCAGCGGTTGTTGCGTGTTGTGTAGAGGTGAATGAAATCACCAACAGATTCAACATCGGTTTTATCGGTATGGAATTGTTTGGACTTCTCCCCGGGAACAGTTCGGCTGAAACCAGTGCTGACGGGATCAACAAAGACCAGGTCGGTGGCATCAAGCAGTGAATATTGATTGTCAACGAGGGTATAAGGCGGGGGGAGGGGCATACCTTCATCATCGAGTTTGGTGCGCTTGGGGCCAAGAAGGCCAAGGTGCATCCAGACGGAGGAAGAACCCGGGCCGCCGTTGAATGAAAATGTGAGGGGCCGCTCAGCCGCGGTTTTAGCGGTTTTCAGAGTGTAGGCAATATAAAAAACAGTGGCTTTCGGTTTCTCGCCTTCTTTTTCATCTTCCGCTTTTAACAGCATAGTCCCTGTGGTGACGGTGTAATCGAGTGTTTTTCCACCGATCGTGATGCTGTGTTCAGTGATACTGGTTTGCTCTTTTGGTGCTGGTTTGGTTTCATCAGCCAATTTTTCTTTTTCTTCAGTCATTATTGACTCCTTGTTGGATTTGATATTGTTGATTGTATCAAAGGTTGAGAGGATGTGGAGGACTGTGGGTGGGATAAATGAAGGGTTCATCATTGTGTTGATCGACATTTCAACATTTTCTCAATGAGAAGATGGTTATCAATGTTTCAATTTAAATGTCGTTCTGACCGAGAACCAGTGTGTCTGGTTTCGAGTGGAAGAATCACTGAGAAGAAGCCACGAAAGGTACCTTGTCATGGAATTTTATCAAGAAATATTGGAAAATGTGCTTTATAATCGAAATAATATAATTAGGAGGAGCATAATGAAAAAACTACAGGGTGCGAATATGGATATTGATCTGGCAACTGATGCAGACAAGATTGAGTGGGCGCAGGATCAATGTCCATGGAACGCTGAAGAGGATGTAAATATACATCGCTGTGCGGTGAAGAACGTATCAATCTGCGAATATTTTCGTGGGATTGAGTACCTTGACACGGTGCTTTGTTCTTATGGCGAGACAAAAGAGCAAGCAGATAATCTGCATGACAAAAGTAATTCGTGAGAAGTTACGCAAGTGTAAGCGGTTATCATCAAAACGTATTATACTAAAGGTAAATGTGCTGGACAGCGAGGACATTAACTCCTGTTTGGTGCTGTATATTGACCGTTTAAATTAATTTTTTATCCAATCATATCGAGAGGTAATGAATGATGATGAATACGATGATTGAATCCGTAGCCGCGCAACAGGTGTTCGATTCTCGCGGCAACCCGACCGTTGAAGTTGAAGTAATTTTGGGCGATGGCAGCTGGGGACGTGCAATTGTTCCTTCAGGCGCATCCACTGGCGTACACGAGGCATTGGAACTGCGTGATAAGGGTGATGCCTATATGGGAAAGGGTGTTCTCAAAGCTGTTGAAAATGTCAATACCAAAATTGACGAAGGTTTGTTTGGCATGGATGCCACCGACCAAATTTTAATTGATCAGGCTTTGATGGCACTGGATGGCACCCCCAACAAATCAGTTTTGGGTGCGAACGCAATTTTAGGTACCAGCATGGCTGTTGCAAAAGCAGCCGCTAACGCTATCGGTCTCCCGCTATACCGCTATCTGGGCGGCGCTTATGCTCACTTACTTCCCGTTCCGATGATGAATATTCTCAATGGCGGTGAGCACACTGGCTGGCAGTCTACTGATGTGCAGGAATTCATGATTATGCCTGTTGGCGCCGAGAGTTTCACCGAATGTATGCGCTGGGGTACTGAAATTTACCACACACTCAAAGGTGTGTTAAAGAGCAAGGGTTACGCAACATTAGTTGGTGATGAAGGCGGTTACGCCCCTGCTTTGAAAAGCAATGCTGAAGCGGTTGAGATCATTCTTGAAGCTATTGAAAAAGCTGGCTACAAAGCTGGTGAGGAAATTGTGATTGCGATTGATCCTGCTGCTTCTGAGTTCTATGAGGAAGACACCGGATTGTATAACCTTCGCACGGAAGGAAAGAAACTTACCAGCGATGAAATGGTTGAATATTGGACTGACTGGGTCAATAAATACCCGATTTTCTCCATCGAAGATGGACACGCACAGGACGACTGGGCTGGCTGGATCAAGATGGTTGAGCAACTGGGCGACAAAATTCAAATTGTTGGCGATGACCTGCTGGTAACCAACCCTGTCCGTGTTGCGAAAGGCATTGAGCAAAAAGCATCTAACGCCCTGCTCGTAAAGGTAAATCAGATCGGTACTTTGACTGAAACGATGGAAGCAACTGATATGTGCCATCGTGCAGGCTGGAAGGCCGTGATTTCTCATCGTTCTGGAGAGACCGAAGATTCCATTATTGCTGATATCGCTGTGGCTTTCAACACCGGCCAAATTAAGACCGGTGCTCCCTGCCGCTCTGA
>CAZQSG010000129.1:0-713 GCA_964595925.1 uncultured Anaerolineaceae bacterium
GAAATCCTGGAAAAGTATCCTAAACATCATTATCAGACCCGGCAATTGAACGATTCTTACCAGCATCGATTGGAAAGAGTGCTGGGAAAATGGCGAAAGAATCGTGGAGGATGAATCCTTGCCAAAGGGGGAATGGATGCGGTATAATCGTCACGTCATCGGGGCGTGGCACAGCCCGGTAGTGCGCACGGTTCGGGTCCGTGAGGTCGCCGGTTCAAATCCGGCCGCCCCGACAGTATAAAAGCTCTCAAAAATGTTTCTGCTTTTGAGAGCTTTTATTATTTAAAGAAGAAGAATAATTACAGAATAATCCTTTATTCCAAGTATACTGAATAGTGCAAAGTAAAAAGATTATTAAAAAGAGGAGATATTAATGGCTGACCTGTCAAAACAATTTCGATATGATACTTCTGGCGAATGGTTTAGAGGAAATACGCATTCTCATAGCACCGCCTCTGATGGTGGGAAGACATTTCAGGAACTGGCTGCTCTGTATCATTCTGCGCAGTATGATTTTATGTTTCGGACCGATCATTGGGTGTGCTCCGATGTTGAAAATGATGACGAGGAATATCCATTGTTGTGGCTGGATGGAATTGAGTTGGATGGGCATGCTGAGGACGGGGAGTATTTCCATGTCGTTTGTCTGGGAAAATTAAGCGGTATTGTAAGAGAGGATGGCTTAGACGGCGCAATTGCCAAAGCGCAGGAGC
>CAZQSG010000129.1:723-6116 GCA_964595925.1 uncultured Anaerolineaceae bacterium
GGGGGCATTGACTATTCTGGCTCATCCGGCATGGTTGGGTAATTTATTGGATGATTGTTTACGTTGGAATCTGGACGGGGTAGAAATCTACAATCATGTTTGTCATTGGATGAATGGAAAGAGCAATGGTCTGGCTCATTTTAATGCGGGATTAAGTGAAAAGTCTGAATTTTTGGGATTCGCGTCCGATGACACACATCTGCAGCCGGATGTTCCGGGATGGAAGGGGGGGTGGATATGGATAAATCTGAAGGAATTCAACCGCAAAGAGATCTATGAGGCCATCCACAGCGGAAATTATTATTCGAGCTGCGGTCCTGAAATTCACTCGATAGAATTCGATGGGAAATTTCTAAACGTGAAGACATCACCGATTCAATTTGCGCGGCTGGTTGGTTTTCGGTCAGAGGGCTCGTGGATTGGTACTGCGGAAGGCCCCTTACTTGAAGAATTCAGCATGGAAATTTCGCCGGATTGGAAATATGTGTATCTCGAAATTGAAGACGAGAACGGCCGCTGTGCATGGACAAATAATTTATTTGTCAGAAATGAACCTGCTTGATTAATCCTCAGATGATAAAATAGTCTCAGGATTTATTAATATTTGCAGTGTTATTGCAAAAGGTTTATAGGAATTGAATTATGGCTGATGAAGTAAACAAAGTAATTTATTCAATGTATCGTGTAGGACGCCTTTATCCGCCGAATAAGCAAGTGCTGCGAGATATTACCCTGGGGTTCTATTATGGAGCAAAGATAGGCGTGTTGGGTCTGAATGGCGCTGGAAAATCAACTTTGTTAAAAATCATGGCCGGGATTGACGAAGAGTATATCGGCGAAATTTCAAAATCGAAAGGATTTACGATCGGGTACCTTGAACAGGAACCTCAATTGGATGATGAAAAAACAGTCCAGGAGGTTGTGCAGGAGGCGATAACACCTACGTTAGATATTCTGCAACGATATGATGACATCAATGCAGAATTTGCAAATCCTGATGCTGATTTTGATACTCTTTTGGATGAGCAGGCAGATTTGCAGGAGAAAATTGAAAATCTTGACGCCTGGAATATTCAAAATCATCTTGAAATTGCAATGGAAGCTTTGGGGTGTCCGCCGCCGAATACCCAAGTGAAGATTCTTTCCGGTGGTGAACGTCGCAGAGTGGCTTTGACACGTTTGCTTTTAACGGAGCCCGATATTTTGTTGTTGGATGAACCAACCAATCATCTCGATGCTGAATCGACAGCATGGCTTGAACACCATTTACGGGATTATAAGGGAACTGTTATTGCCGTGACCCATGATCGATATTTTCTTGATAATGTTGCTGAATGGATATTGGAATTGGACCGCGGATATGGGATTCCCTGGAAAGGGAATTATTCATCGTGGCTGGAGCAAAAACAGGAACGCTTGCGCGTTGAAGAGAAAACCTCATCCAAACGACAGAAAACCTTGCAGCGTGAATTGGATTGGATTCATATGTCGCAGAAGGCGAGACAGGCCAAGGGAAAAGCACGCATAAATGCTTATGAAAGGCTGCTGGGTCAGGAAGTTGAACGTGTTCGCGAGGATCTGGAAATTTATATTCCCTCTGGGCCACGCCTTGGTGATGTGGTGATTGAATTTGATCATATTATAAAAGGATATGATGGACGCAATTTGATTGATGACTTTACAGCAAGCATTGACCCGGGAAGTATCATCGGGGTAATTGGGCCGAACGGTGCAGGAAAATCGACTTTGTTGAAGATGATTTCTAACCAGGAAAATCCAGACCAGGGAAGCGTGAAAATTGGTGAGACGGTAGTTATGGCCTATGCCGATCAATCTCGTTCGTTGGACGCAGATAAGACGGTTTGGGAAGAGATTTCGGGGGGAGCGGATAACCTGATGCTGGGAGATCGTAAGCAAAACTCGCGAGCCTATGTTGGTTCGTTCAACTTCGCCGGATCCGATCAGCAGAAATTAATCAATACACTGTCTGGCGGAGAGCGAAATCGGGTGCATCTCGCAAAAACTCTTAAAATTGGAGCAAATCTCATTTTGTTAGATGAGCCTACAAATGATCTCGATGTTAACACCTTGCGAGCGTTGGAAGATGCGTTGGAGAATTTTGCCGGCTGCGCAATTGTTGTGAGTCATGATCGATGGTTTTTAGACCGGATCGTTACTCATATACTAGCGTTTGAAGGTGATGGAAAAGTACGTTTATTTCTGGGTAATTGGTCGGACTATGAGGAAGATCAACGGCAACGTTATGGGAACCCGGCACAGAGAAGTGGAAAATACAGGGCTTTGAAACGGAAATAAAGGGTTCTGGGAAACAATAATAATCCGATATTGGTTAACGGTATCGGATTATTCGTATTTTTAAGTCAGAACAATACTCAGCAGGTTTCATCTTACCAGAAAATCCCGTTCAACTTGAATGGTTGGTCATCTATGAGAAGTGTTATAAAATGAAATGGAGCGCTGATGAAACAAGATCGCTTTATAGAGGCAATGGATGGAAGAATCACAAAAAACGAAATCTCTCGTTGAAAAAATTGTTACCTGGTTTGCTGTTGCCAGTATATTTTTAGCCTCATTGGCATGTTCTCAGGACACAATCAGTCTTGTGGCATTGACGCAAACTGCTGTTACCGCAGAATTGCTGGGAATAACTGTTGCTCCTGTTGCAATGGGCATTGAGGAAGATGATGAGAACCCTGCGGAAGTAATGGAGATAGATGCTCCGGTGCCAGCAGATATAGATGAAGATTGGGATCCGCTCGAAACACTCACAGTCGAATTGCAGCCAATGATTGATTTAACAGCAAACCCACCGGCTGAGTATTATTCCTTGCAGGGTGATACTCTTCGTTCTGTAGCCTTGCATTTCAATGTTCAACCATCCGAAATCTTAATTTCAGAGGCAATTGATGAGAATGCGTATCTCCCGGTTGGCCTGGCGATGCAGATTCCGAATCGAATTGAAAGCACAGGGCCTGGGGATCAACTATTGCCTGATAGCGAAGTGATTTATTCACCTTCTGCTGTAGATTTTGATGTGATTGGATATGTTGAAAATGCAGGTGGTTATTTAAATACTTATCAAGAATCTACAGCTGCTGGAAATTTAAGCGGTGCAGAAATCGTAGACCGTGCTGCATTAAAGTACAGCATCAATCCCAGAATATTATTATCAATTTTAGAATACCAAAGCGGTTGGGTTTTCGGCTTTCCTGAAAATACAAGTTTGCGAAAATATCCAATGGGATTTCTAGATACTAAATATTCTGGTTTAGAAAAGCAATTAAACTGGGCTTGCAAGCAATTATCCACTGGTTATTATGGTTGGCGTGATGGTTCGCTTGTAGAAATAGAATTTCCAAATAATGGGAAACTCAGGAATTCTCCCTATGTAAACGCCGGCACAATCAGTATCCACTATTTCTTTGCACAGCTCAGGAATGTGGATGCCTGGTTCGATGTTTTTTATGGCGATAACAGCTTCCTGGAGTATCATTCATCCATGTTTGGGGATTATTGGAGCCGTGCCGCCAGTGTGGAGCCAATATTAGATGAGACTGTTCGGCAAATCGAGATGGATTTACCTTTTCCCGAAGGCCATTCCTGGAATTATACTGGCGGTCCGCATCAAGCATGGGGAGTCGGCACCGCATGGGGTGCACTTGATTTTGCACCAATGGGTGTTTCGGGCTGTGCTGAATCAACCGATTGGATAACCTCCGTCCATTCCGGTTTGGTGGTTCGATCAGAAAATGCAACTGTTGTTGTCGATTCTGATATGGATGGTTCTGAACAAACGGGTTGGGTTATTTTTTATTTCCATGTACAGACGAAAGGCCGTATTCCAACTGGAGTAATTGTTGAGACAGGTGATCGATTAGGACATCCGTCATGTGAAGGAGGAAAAGCCACAGGGACGCATGTTCATATTGCCAGGAAATATAATGGTGAATGGATATCAGCTGGTATTGCCGGAGCACCATTTATTTTGAGTGGTTGGCAGGCTTATAATGGGCCAGCAGCTTATCAGGGGTTAATGATTAAAAACGAAGAGATAATTAAATCCAGTCAGGTGAGTTCAATGGCTTCAAGTGTGAAGCATACAACCACGCAAGATTAAATGGCTTTGCTTTGAGCAACTATGGTTTGAAGTGTGCCAAGATTTCCAATCTCAACCCGGATGGTGTCGTCAATTTTCACTGAGCCATCATATGGTACGCCGCCAGTCAGCAGGACATCTCCCGGCACCAGGGTCATAAAAGAAGACGCGAAAGAAACCAACTGTGGGATCGAAAATATCATTTCATGTGTGGGTATGAGTTGAAAAAGCTGGTCATTGATGTAACTGGAGATTAAAAGATCATCTACTGAATATTCTGTATCAATCCATGGACCGAGAACAGTGAATGTGTCAAACCCGTAAGACCGTGTCAATTCTGCGGGGTGACGATCGAGGATGTCTTGAGCAAAAAAATTTATACAGCAGGTGTAACCAAAGATGTAATCGTTTGCTTTGGGTAATGGAACCCATCGTCCTTTCTTTCCAATCACAATGGCAATTTCTACAGAGAAAGACACCTTATTACTTTGTGGTGGAATTTCAATCTGCCGATTATTCCCGATGATGGATGAAGAAGGTTTTAGAAAAATTTGTGGAAATTCTGGCACAGGTTCTTGAGAATTTTCAGCCTGGGTTTTAAGAAAATTCTGTTTGATTGCAATGATTTTTGATGGCAGAACGGGCGTGAGAAGTTTGATGTGCTCAATAGGAAGAGATGCCTCAAGCCGGCGATACGAACCAAAAGGGTCGCCGTTTATGGCACCAACTCTGTCATCTAAAAGCCAACCAAATGTCGCTGATTCTGTTCTTGTTTTGTATCGGAGAATTTTCATTAAAATTTGATTACTCGCTGATATATGTAGTATGATGGGTATCAATTACAGCACAATTTTACCATGTGCAAAATTAGAAAAAGGTAATGGTGGAAATTAATGTCAGCATATGTAATGATTTATGGTTTATTAATATTACTCGGGGTGTGTCTGGTTTGCAGTGGTGTTGTCCTACTGGTTAAAAATTTTCCGGATAAAATAAAAAACGCTGCAAATTTTCGTAAAGCAACTCCTGGAAAACAATCGCCCATAAAGAGGACTAACGAACAGATACAAGAAATGCTTCGAGACTTTGAAGATAAGTGGCGAAATCCTCAGAATTAGGGTGAAAATTCTTTTAGCAAAATAGTTTCAAGGGGTGACAGTTTTTAAATAATGTGTATAATTGGGGGTGCATTCAAATCGGGCGGTTAGCTCAGTTGGTTAGAGCACTTCCTTTACACGGAAGGGGTCGTAGGTTCGAGTCCTATATCGCCCACAAT
>CAZQSG010000130.1:0-6048 GCA_964595925.1 uncultured Anaerolineaceae bacterium
AGTCCCAGCTGGTGTTAAAGTGGGTCGGTCGTTTGAGATGGCCAAACTGAATTTCATAGGAGGCTTCACTGGAGCGCACATTAAAGGGGAATTCGACCTTTAAGAAGCGATGGATTTCGTCCCATTCGACCTTGGTGATGAATTCAATCCTACGGTCTGTGGCACTGAGCCGAATGACCTGATTAATGGAGCTGGTTTCGCTGATTTTGATCTTAAAAGCAATTGCCGCACGGTAGGGCCCTTCTTCGAGAACTTCATATTGATAGGCTGGAGGAACTTCTTCCCGCGTTGCGAGATGATAAATATCAACATCCCAGGCATCGTTGCCGGCGGGACGGTCTTCAAAGATCACAAATTGATTTCCTTTTGCGCCCGAAGCAATCGCTTCCCGATTGGATTGCTTGTCGAAGAGGCTGGTCATATGGCCGGCGTGGGTGATGACTGCGGTAATATATTGATTCTCTAAGATAAAACCATCTCCGGTTTCGGTCAGTGTGACAGGAATTTGCGGTGCTGAGGGGCTATCAATTACAGTAATGCCATAAGCTGGGGCGGAAACAATACCGAGCGGTTTGCCGCGATTGGACAGTTGTGCGGAAGGGGTACCTTCCGGCAGTTCCACAACTTCTTGACGTGCAAAGCTGGTGGTGTTGACCACGAGGATGTTTTCACCGTCTTTATCAGCATTAAAGGCATCCGCAAGGGCGGTTTTACGTAATTCACCGCCTTTTTCCAGGATTTCTGCATACTCTTCGGCGGCTTCATCGTAAGCAATCGTGATGGATGATCCAGGGATAAGATCATGAAATTGATTCTTGAGCAGGCACTTCCACATCCAATCCAGGTCATCCGATGGGTAAGCATTGTGTTTCAAATTGGCTAAAGCGCCAATAAATTCAAGATCATGCAGCATGAATTCACATTTACGGTTATTGCGTTTGGTGAGGGCCTGGGTGGTATAAGTGGCACGGTGCAATTCGAAATAAAGTTCTCCCACCCATTTGACAGGGTCAATCAGATCTTCTTTCAATCGTTTAAAGAACTCTTTGGGGGAGCGTATCTCCACTTTGGGCAGGCCATCAACATCTTTCATGCGGTTGAGCTGTTCGATCATTCCCATGGTTGGGCCGCCGCCGCCATCGCCATAGCCGAAGGGGAGGTAGCTTTCTTTGGAACTCTCGTGATCTTTATAATTTTCGACACTGCGATGAACTTCTTTAACGTTCGCCATCGAATTATAGGTATCAACCGGTGGGAAGTGGGCGAGCACCTGAGAACCATCCAACCCTTCCCAATAAAAGGAGTGGGTATCAAGTTTATTGAACTGGTTCCAACTTAATTTTTGGGTCAAAAAGTAATCGATCTCACTCAACTGCATAATCTGGGGCAGAGCTGCGGAGTAGCCAAAAACATCGGGCTCCCAGAAATCGGAGCAATGAAAATTGAGTTCTTTTTCAAAGAAACGCTGGCCGAAGAGGAACTGGCGGACAAAGGATTCACCATTAGGCAGGTTGGCATCCATCTCCACCCAGCTTCCGCCGGTTGGAATTAATTGCCCTGACGCAACTTTTTCTTTCATTCGTTCATAAAGCTCAGGATGCTCATTTTTCATCCATTCCCACTGCTGGGCCTGAGAGATAACGAACTTGTAGTCAGGATATTGATCCATATAGCGGATAGCGGTTGAAAACGTGCGGTAGCATTTGCGGTGAGTTTCAGCCTCTGGCCATAACCAGATGGTGTCGATATGGGCATGTCCGATAGCGGAAAGGTTGTGCTGGCTTTCACCATTGCTCTCTGAATAAAATGCCGCAGCCAGTTCGCGTGCGGGGGGCCAGGTGCTGCGGTCATTCAAACGAATGGTGTCGATCATCTGATTGGCAACCCGTAATGCCTGTCCGCGCCGAGGCGTTGTTTCTGATAGTTCTCTTGCCATATCGGCGATGACGACAAAATCCCAGTAGAGATCCCATACCTCACGGTCAAAGACAGCCAGTTCAGCTTTGCGCAGCCAACCAACGATGTGTTCTACATCTGGGCCGCCGCCGTCCACGCCAAAAAGATGATTAACCGCAACTTCGACGTACAGTACGCCGTTTTCTTGTCCTGTGGAAAAAGGTGTGAGAATAAATTCAGGACGGGTGACGTTATTAATCGTTTTAACCGTGCTGCCGGTAAGACCTTGCATTGGTTTGCCGTCAATCCATACCTCACCTTCACACATTGAATCCCACAGAAAATGGACTTCTTTGCCCTGCCATGATTCTGGTACCTGATACTCAACCTTGACCCAGTGGGTAGACCACAGCGGGTGGAAGTTATGACCAACTTCGATCGGTTTGAAATCACCTTTTATCGCTTCGTCATAGGAGATACGACCGGGGGCAGCAAAAGAACTGAGTTTTACAGCGCTGCGTTCCAAATATATTTTCGATTTTAACGGGGATTTAAATGTTTCCAATCGTTTCAGTGTTAATGCATAATGTTTTTGCATTTAAAGCACTCCTTTTTTTATCTTGTGAATTGTTTGGAAATTTTGGTTTTAACACCTTGATTATAATTGATGAAGGATTTTAGGCAGGATAGGTTGAGAAAATTGGCAAATATGAAAACAAATGAGCACATTTATATGTATAATGGAATTAACGACTGATTAGAAAAGGAGTACGCATGAAAAAGAAAACAGCAATTATTGTTGTAGTAATCGCGATTTTTGTGATGGCTTGCAGCTGTCCAGTCACTGATATCATTAATAAATTTGTAGACCGTCCTGGACCTGAGGATTTACTTGAAATGGTCCCTGACGATATTATTGAACAGGTACCTGATCCCGAAGAATTATTGGAAGGGCTGCCTGAAGATATTCCCGGTGAAGCTGAAGAGCTTCTAGAGAATTTGCCATTTGGAGAGGATGATGCCGATCTTTCAGACTTCATGGATCAGGGCGTTCCTGAAAATATTCCTGTTCATCCAAAGCACAACGACGATTTAATTTCAATGATGGGTACAACGTATTACACAGTTCCAGCGCCGATGACAGAACTGGTTGATTTTTATCAGGTTGAGATGGTGAAGAAAGATTGGCAATACGAAGAAGCAGCCTCGGTGGTGGAAAAAGACGAGGGGTATGCTGCTCTGAATTTTACAAATGATACTGAAGAATGCTGGGTTTCAATCACAGTCCAGGACAATGAAACCATTGTTACGTTGATAGTGACGGATAAATAAACCATCCTGAGTTAGTTTAAAGAACCCCGTGATTATTTTCCAAATCACGGGGTTCTTTCTTATTACTTTTATATTCATCTGGTTTGAGCGTTTGTGCTTTCTTTGGAAGAAGGCATATCTGAGGCTAAACTTTTCGCCTGTTGTCAACGAATTATTCTTCTGGCATTACCAGCCAGAGGATTAGGTAGGGCCAAAAGCCGATCGTCCCAGCAAGGAAGAGCACCACAAATATCAGGCGTACGATGGCAGGATCAAGGCCGAAGTAATCAGCCAGACCGGCACAGACCCCGCTGATTACACGGTCGCTGCTTGACCGGAGTAAACGTTTTTCACTCATTGAAGTTTCCTCTTATAGGTATGATTAGGATTCAGACAACTGATTATTCAGCATCGTCCAGGTCAATGGGTTCGGGGATTTCATCACCAGCAGCGTCAACAACTTCAGCCTGCACAGGTTCTACGGACTCTGCTTTGAGCACTGTTTCACCGGCGGGGCGGGAGGGTTTTGCGTAACCAGCGGGTTCCGTCGGGATCACGATCCATAGGATGATATAGACCCAAAACCCCAGTGTGCCGCTCAGGAAAAGAACGACAAAAATGAGCCGCATGATAGTGGGGTCCATGTTGAAGAAATCTGCCAAACCAGCGCAAACACCGCCCAGCGTAACATCAGTACTTGAACGATACAGTTTTTTCTCTTGTGTCATTATATATACTCCATTTAAATAATTTGATTTCGTTTTCTTTCAATAGGATATACGCAGAGGAGTGAAAATGGTTGCAGGGAATGAGTGAAACCCATCGCTTTATGCTGGATTTCACTTTAATCAAACGCAATGGAAGATAGTCGTTTTATTTTGAGAGAAGTGATCCGTTTTAGAAGGTCAACACCATGATGATGCTATGATCATCTTTGGATACAACTTGAAAGCCTAATCGTTCATAGAGGTGGCGGGCGGGACTTTCATTGGCGACACTGAGCGAAACACCGGGGTGAATTTTACGGGCATCTTCGATCAGCCGTTCCATCAATGCTGTGCCAATGCCCTGCCCACGGGCTTTTGGAAGGAGCGCAATGGTTAATTCAGGGTAATCGGGTGCATAAAACCCATAGCCACTTTCACTCTCATCTTTCCACAAACGCAGCCACGCAGCTCCCAGCGTTTCGCCGCTGTCAGCGACTTCTGCGATCCAACCCTGGTCATAATCCCGTCCCCAATCAACCAGATAGCGTGCGATTTCAGGTTCTTCGAGTACGCTGGGGGGTGGAGCTTCTTCGTTTGGGCCGACATAGATAGCCTGATAAAGAATTTCCCATAGGAAATCTTCGTCTTCTTTTTTTGCAGGCCGCAAGGTGATAGTGGAATCAATCATGTTTCTATTGTATCGGTAGAGAAGTTTGAACGCAAGGAAGTGGAAGGGTTTTTGGTTCAGAAATTATAAAGTGACCGAAATCTTAAGAACTTCTCCTCCATTCTATTAAGAGCAGATGGTACTGCAACCTGTCGAATAATTTTGCGTATCCTATAATAAGGTGTATAATTAATCAGGAAAACTTTTTCAAACTTTTAATAATCTGAAAAAGAAAACGAAAAAACTAAACAGGAGTAGCAAAATGTCAGAAGAAATCAAAGTTCCAGAAG
The DNA here is from genome assembly GCA_964595925.1 of uncultured Anaerolineaceae bacterium. Taxonomy (GTDB): domain Bacteria; phylum Chloroflexota; class Anaerolineae; order Anaerolineales; family Anaerolineaceae; genus SpSt-1165. Next base: position 4,872 of record CAZQSG010000130.1, read on the forward strand.
AAGAAATGGAAGAAAATATCGAAGCGGTCGAAGAAATAAATTGGGAAGAAGTGGAAGACGAGGCAGAAATCATTGAACAGGGTCTTGAATCTGTGACTGCCAAAACAGTTACAATGAATGCCAGTGGTGCGCAAAAGATTAAAGCAGAAACCGTCAATATCGCTCAGGGCGGCGCAGGCCGGGTTGAGGCAACGACTGTTTCTGTTAATCAAGGCGGCGTAGGAATTGCGCAAGCTGAAACCGTCACCGTAGAAAACGGCGGTGTGGCAGTTATAGGTACCGATGAAGCTCATCTTTCTAACTGCGCAGTAGGGGTGATGGGCGCCGGGGATATGGAAGTTGAAGGTGACGTACAGGCTGTTGTGATTGCTTGCGGCGATATTGATGCTAAAAATGTGAGTGCTTTCTTCCTGGCAGCTGGTGATGTTCAGGCTCAAGAAGTGAGTTCTGTTTTCACCCCTGTGACTGCATTACTTGCGGGCGCTATGGCTGGCCTGGTCTTCACAGGTCTTTCTCTGCTTTTCAAATCCGGTAAAAAGAAATAAATGGATGAAAACCAATGCGTCAAAGCAGTCGTACATTATTGTGGTCTCGCAAAATTGGATGGAATGAGAAATTGTAGAAAACGAAAGAAATCCAATTTAATCATATGCACAGGCCGGTTAGCTGACCGGCCTGTGTCATTTAACAAAGGCGAATAGGGAAAGATGACATTACGAATTTGAAGGTTTCGATGTTATAATACATTTGTTCTAAAGATTATGAAAAGGAGCTGAATTATGGCAGGGGAAATGAGGCCGCGTTTTCGTGAGGATAAAGCGATTGCTGCTGCTGCAGAATTGATCATGTTGTCTGAAGGGCAGTGTGATAAATACTGGCTTAATAAGATAATGTATTATATCGAACGAATTTCCCTGGTTGATAGTGGGCAACCTGTCTTTTTTGACACCCTATTTTCAGTAAAATTTGGTCCGATAGTTAGTGCCATCAATGATGGGATTGATGCATCAGCATACCCTTATGAATCTCCATGGAGTAAATATTTCCATTTATCAGGAAATTCAGTTTCTCTGAAGGAATCTCCAGATACCTCCATATTAAGTCCCTATGAGGAGGAATTGATCTCGGCAGCATTTGAGAAGTTTAAAGGCCAGAACTTTTCCCAACTAAGAAATTA
>CAZQSG010000131.1:0-5931 GCA_964595925.1 uncultured Anaerolineaceae bacterium
TGTTATATTTGCACTTCCACTGACCATTTTTCCGACGGGTTGTTTCTTCCATTGGGATTTCTCCGAGCCAGTCTTCAAAATCTTCAATGAGTATTTCAAAGGGTTTCCCAAAATGTTCTGTATAATCATTGGTTCGGTAAAGTGATTTGACGGTGTCAATATTTGACTCGGTATAGAGAAAGTCAAAGAAACAGCCAGCGGTGAGAAAATTGCGTAAATCTGTGTTCTGATGATCGAATGACAGGTCAGGATCGGTGAGATCAGGCAGAACCTGAGTCTCTTGATAGGCCTTGCAAAATTGACGCAGCGGGAGGTGCTTTGTTTCAAAGGGGGAAGTGCTCATGCTGATGTAGACCGCAGCTCCTTCTTTGAGTATGTTGTTTGTCGTTTGCCCCAATAAGGTGTCCTGATAAAACCGTGCTGTTTCGAAGGCTGCCAGAGTGCTCATGTCTTCCCTGTTGCCAGTTCCATCATACAGGAGATAGACCATACCTGGAGGCGAGTCGTTACTCATTGAACGGATGTTGTGATTTGTGTTTAAAAGTGTACCTGAAATATAAAAATCAAAGGTTGTATCCAGATATTCATGATAGAAGGTAACGACCTGATTGACTGCATTCTGTGCAACAGTGTAGAGGGGTTGTATTGCCACTTCAGGGTATTGATCCGGGATGACGTGAAGGGTAAAGTCAGGTTTGCTTGCCTGATCTGCTTGATAGCTCAGCCGATAAATTTCTCTGTCAGGTAGGGGGGAAAAGACGTATTCAGCACGGACGACATCCGTTGTCTGGTTGATGATCAAGTGTTGTTTTGGCAGGATGGTGTCCCCAACCATCTGGTTGGCTTTGCGGATGTCTTCTTCTGAAACACCAATCTGCCGGGATATACTTTGCAGGGTATCACCAGAATTGACTTTGTATTTCCCGTTCTGAACCAGCGTTTCCTCTGTAGGCGTTGGCGTAAGTGTTTCCGTTGCTTCAGCCTCAGTGGGAGAAATTTCTGGGGTCTCAGTAAGGGTGGAAGGGAGGGGTTCTGTTTGTGAGGGAGTTGTGAGCATTTCGGCATTGGCCTGGGTTTCTGTTACCTGGGGCGAGGGAAACCCCACTACTTGCCAAATGAAAAATCCATCAAGAAGGAATAAAAAAAGGTCAGCAATTATTAAACCCATTAGAAAAATAAATAAGGTTTTTTTCAGTTGAGATTGATCTTTCATTACAATTCTCCTGATTCCAGAAAGCAAAGGATATTCCCCCCGGCTTTCATTGCTGACAATTAATTATTATGGTTGAGGAGCCCAGGTGCCACCGTCATTCAGGCAGGTTTCATATTCGACATTCTCTATCTCAAGCCACCAGCCTGGCTGTATACCACTATGATCCGTTATTAAAATAGGGTCACCGCAACTCATGGTTTCATTGCTTCCATTGCACTCGTAATAGAAATAATCCCGATCAGGTTCATAGACCAGATCAAATTGTTTCGAGACAATGTCTTTTAAGGTGTCTCCCGACTCGACGAGGGCGATGCAGGTGCCATTGGGTTGTAAAAGGATGGGTTCTTCAGTTGGTTCAAGTGTGGGGAGCGGGGTCGTTGCCACTTGAGGGGTGATTGTGGCCTTCTCACTGATTGTTTCTTCCTCGACGAGTTCAATATTATTTTCTGTAATAGTACTTGTTGGAATGACAGTTAAAAATTCCGAGTTAGGTGAGCTCAAGAAACGTTTTCCAAAAATGAAACCAACAATCGCCAATGCGATAAAGAGAATTACTGCCAGAATAATCATCAAAGAATACCCCTGAACACTGATTCGTTGTATTCCGGTATTCTTTTTTTCAATCTTTGCCCCCTGTTTTTGTGGCTTTTGTAGTTGCGAAGAGGGAGACAAAGGTTGGATTGGGGTTTCTACTGTGTTGTAAGCTGTCATTTCAGAACTCGTCAAGGCCCCGTTACCAATGGTATGGGTCAATTCTCCCGTGTCTTCCAGTTCTTCATCATTTGCCGCCATGTTGATTCCAGGAACGGCGTAGGCTTCAGTAATCGATATGGCTGGGGCCGTGATAGGTTGAAACAACCCAAGAGGAGGTTTTCTAGTTACCGATTTCTGTTCTTGTTCTGGTGAACGCGCCACCATGGTAAGTGGGTCTTTTACAACTTCTTCAATAGTGGTTGGATCAGGCCGCGCTCCCATATCTTCTTGTAGTGGGAGTGTACCGGTGACCGCTCCATCTACCCTGATCATTAATACTGTGATATTGTCCTGGCCGCCACTCTTGCGGGCAAATTGAACACTATTATCAACAACTTGTTGGGGTGTGCCGGAGAGCATTAAGTTTTTGATGATCGAGATATCTTCGGCATAGCGGCAAAGGCCATCAGAAGCCAGCATTATCAAATCGCCGGGATGTAAGGTTTCCAGGAAAACATCGGCTTTAAAAGCTTCATGTCCACCCAGACTGCTGGTCAATTGGTTTTTTACTTTTGCAGTTTTGGCTTCTTCTTCGGTGAGGACGCCATTACGAATCATTTCGTTGACCAGATTATGATCCTGGGTGATCATTTTAATTTCTTGATTTCGCATCAGGTAGGCGCGGCTGTCACCGACATTGACAATTGTCATCTCATCGCCGTTGAGAGCTGCTGCAACCATTGTTGTTGCCATGCGGGACTGTGCATTTCGACGGATATAGTCTACCAACTCGGTGTTGGCGCGTTTCATTCCAACCTTGATGCGCTGCCATGGTTTCATTGTCGCCTGACTGTAATAAGTGTGGAGGGTTTTTTGAGCGGAAAATTTACTGGCCACCTCACCGCTTGCTGCACCGCCGACACCGTCAGCAACGATGAAAAGCCTGCCCCATTTTTCCAATATCTGAGGATCACCGGGAATGAAATAGGTCAGGTAGTCTTCGTTATTTTTTCGAACGATTCCTACATCGGAATCACCAGCTACGGTAAGTTTTAGATTCAGCATATGTTTCCTTCCGTCTTTGGTCAAAAAGTAGCGGCTCCATGAATTTAGATGCTGCGTTCCTTTATACTGGGCTGGATTCTATTTTTCTAATAAGAATAATAAAATTATCCAGCCTTATGAGCTATTTTAACATATTAAGAGAGAATAAAAACAACGAGTAACGAACAAAGACCTGACAATGTTGTGATGAGTGATGTGCAGCGCAGATTCTCAGAGGTTGCGGAGCTTAATCAGGGTTCAAGGACAATAATATTGTCAAAGCCGAAAGTGATGAAATCTCCTGCGGCATAGAGTTCACCACCGATTCCAACTTCGCCTTCTGTCAAGGTGCTGTCGTAGAAGCTTTCGACATAGATGTCGTTGATGTAGAAATCGAATGTTGATCCATCAGCATAAATTCCGATAGAATTCCAATCATCTGGGATGATCAGGCTTGAATAAGTCCATTCTTTTAGCGATGTCCACGTGTCAGATTCAACCAGATAAAATTTATATTTTTGATTAGCATCGCTGATTGTGGCGAAGTAGTAGCTGCCGGCGTCATAATCCATACGGAAGAGAAGCCCAGCGTCTACATTGGTTGGGCCTGTGAAGCGTTTGAACGCCATTTGGGCAGCAAAATTGGTATAGTTACTATCGCTAGGAATCAGCTCATAAGTCATCATTCCTTGCTTGCTGGTGATATCCCAGTAGAGAACAGAATCGCTGAGGTAGCGGTCATGAATTTTGTAATCATTTTCTGATTGTTCCAAATACCAGCCGTTATCTGAGTTGAAATTATCGCAGTAGGTTACCGGCATGCCATAAAAAGTCGGTGGTGTAATTTCATTCAAACAAATTTCCCATTCAGTGCTTGCTTCCGGGATCTGGGTGTTTGTAGGAACAGGGGTCCAGGTTGCTTCCATGGTGGGTTCGGGGGTGGTTGTAGGCGTGTCAGTAGGGAAGGGTGTAACAGTAGGTGTTGGTGTAATTGTAGATGAAAGTCCGAGAAAGTCATCAGGAAGGCCAAGTACAATGGCTATGATGCCGCAAACGATAATCAGAGCAATGGCTGTTCCTGCGACGACCCAGATCCAACAGCCTTTATTTTTCTTTTTTTCTGGGGGGGCAACCCGGGGTAATGATTGACTTACAGGTGGTTGTATCGACGGGGAATTTAATGGCTGGTATGAAGCCGGGGGAATGCTGCTGGCAGGCATGCTCTGTGTCCATTTCTGTTGTTGATCAGGCGGCGCGGGTGGAGAGGTGCGTTCGTATTTCTCAGTAGCTGAATCCGGTTTATTCCCTATTGTGGTTAATTTTTCAAATGCCTTTTCAAATTCTTCCATCGATTGAAAGCGGTCATCTGGTTTTTTCTGTAGTGCTTTTTGAAGCACTTTGACAACGGCTGGCGGCAGCGAAGGAACAAACTTCCGCGGGTCTGGAAGCGGTTCTGTGACCTGTTTCCAAACGATGGCCATTGGAGTATCTGCCTGAAATGGTTTCCGTCCGGTGACTAATTCATAGAAAACCAATCCAAGCGAATAGATATCTGCCCGGTGGTCGATTTTATTACCCTGGCCTTGTTCGGGTGCCATATATTCAGGGGTGCCAATACCAACACCGACACGTGTTAACTGAGGTTGATCGGTTTCAAGGACTTTCGCGATTCCGAAATCTGAAAGCATGGGTGTGCCATTCCGCTGTAAAAGAATATTAGCTGGTTTGACATCGCGGTGAATGATGTCGTGCTGATGAGCGTAACCAAGTGCGGAAGCGATGGGTATAAGTAGTTTTGCAGCTTCTTGAAATGCATGGGGTGAGCCCATCTGGCTTTTTAAATGTCCGCCATCAATAAATTCCATAACAAGATAAGGCCGACCGTTTTCTTCACCATAATCGTGAACATCAACAATATTCGGGTGAGATAATTTTGCGAGGGCTTTCGCTTCGCGTTCAAATCGCTGCAAGAATTGTTGTGAGCTTTGAAGGTTCGTGGTGATTACTTTGAGCGCTACATAACGTTCCAGTCGTGTATCCAACGCTTTATAAACTGTCGCCATTCCACCTTCGCCAAGCTGGGCGATAATTTGGTATCGATCAATTTGCTTTCCAATCAGGTCTGGCATCCTTCAATTCTCTCCCATTAGACAATTCAATAGGAATATCTACAACTATTGTATACGAAAATGGGTGGTTAATTTCATCCAATTATTAATGAACCTGATTTTCGGGGTAAAATATTAATTATCCATAAGTGTAAGGTAAATAAAAATGAAATTATTATGTTTTCGGGGAATATTGGTGACAAGTTTAATGGGAATTCTTCTGTTGAGTGCCTGTTCTGATTCTGCAATGGAGTCAGTGTTGAACGGAGGAGAAGAACAAGGAAGTTTATTACAAACCGAGGTTTCTTTAACAAAAACACCAGCACCTTCCAAAACATCAACCGTGGAACCTTCACCTACGTTTACTGCAACGCCTGGACCAACGAATACAGCATCTTTGACGCCTACAGTAACGATGACATGGACTCCCAGTCCGACACCCTTTACTGGTTTTAAAGAATCAAAGATCAACAGCCACCAATCTTCTGGTGAAATGTATATGTATATTTTCTCGGTGCCCGGGGTTTCTCAGGATTATTATGCGACGATTGAAAAAGAGCTGTATCATTGTGAGATTGATATAAATTACCCGGATATTTTGATTTGCACCGGGGAATATTTTGAATTCAATGATGAAATGGTTGATGTTGTTTTTTATTCGGATGAATCGCTGGATGAGATTGTCCATAAACAGGAGTATTACAGTGGTCCAACGACGCCTGCTCCCGCAATTATTTATGGTGATCCGAAAACATGGTGTCCTGAACGAGGACAGAATGTGAACTGTGAAACAGAGTACCGCAGTTATAATGGAGAAGAATGTATCGTACAGACCTGTTATGATGCGTGTGGGTATTATTATAGTTATCATAC
>CAZQSG010000132.1:0-5911 GCA_964595925.1 uncultured Anaerolineaceae bacterium
TTCCCAAATATTGACCTCAGTCCAATCTAAGAGGGGATGAATCCGAACATTTGTACCAGGAGCGAAGTCGGTTTTATATTGATTCCAGAATTCTGGGGGCTGCTCGGCAATGAGCCATTCATTCTGGCGGTCGCGTGGGGAAAAATAGCGTTCTTTCGAGCGTGATCCTTCTTCATCGGCTCTTGCGCCAACGATGACTCCTGTGAAAGGTTCAGGGTTTTCATCAATTTCATAACAATCTGTGCTGTGATTGAATCGATAGCGTTTTCCTTTACCCGTCAGCACCTGAGTTAATGCCTGTGTTTTTAGCAGACTGCAGCAAGTGATACGGTCAACCGCGCCATCTGGGAACGTTTGTTTCGCCTCTAGTGCTTCTTCATTGGAGCCTACAACCATATTTAATTTCCATTGGCGCACCAGATCATCACGGTATACTATCATTTCGGGAATTTTAAAATGCGTATCGATATGAATCAATGGGAAAGGCACATGGCCAAAAAATGCTTTACGAGCCAACCAGAGAAGAACGGTGCTGTCCTTACCCATTGACCAGAGCATGCCGAGGTTTTTGAAGTTTGCATACGCTTCTCTGAAAATGAAAATCGATATGCTTTCAAGTTCTTCTAATCTATCCATATTTATTGATCCTGTCTATTTTGTTGAATCATTCGTTTTAATGATTTTCTTCTTGAGCAGATACTCAATAACTTGCTGAGCGCATGTTTGAGCGTTTTGCTTTGAAGTGTCAAGAGAAATTTCAGGGTTTTGGGGAATCTCATAAAGGGAGTCAATCCCTGTGAAATTAGTTATTTCACCTGCCCGTGCTTTTTTATACAAGCCCTTGGGATCTCTGCCCTCACATACTTTCAGGGGACAATCTACGAATATCTCAATAAAATGGCCTTGGGGCAGGAGATTTCTAACAGTATCTCTGTCTTCATGTAAGGGGCTGATAAAGGCTGTTATTACAATTAATCCTGCATTATGAAATAATTTGCAAACCTCACCAATACGGCGGATATTTTCCTTGCGATCTGTGAGAGAAAACCCGAGATCGTTATTCAATCCTGTTCTTATGTTGTCGCCATCTAAAAGAGTAGTGTGGGCATTGAAATTTTCAAGAAGACTGGCCTCTACAATGTTCGCAATAGTGGATTTCCCTGATCCTGAGAGACCCGTGAACCATAAAATTACAGGTTGATGCCCCTTGATTTGTCCTCTTTCTTGAATGGAAACTGTGTGATTGTGAGGAATAATATACTTGTTTTTCATAAAATTCAATTCAGTAATTCGATTTTTGGTTTCATCAAATTCTACCATTATATTTTTAATCGGTTTTTAAGAATTTTCATCTGATTTTATTAATGATTCTTACGTTTCAGCGATAACCTATAAAAGCTAAGTCCACCTCTAAACATTATAAAGAATAATTTGTTTTTGTGCGCACAAGGGTGTTATCCGGTATGTGTGTTGTCAAGACTGTACCGGACGCGATAGTTACATGATCACCAATGGTTATTCGCGGTTCGATTGAGATTCCTGTGCCAAACCTGACATGACTGCCGATATTCACACCGCCTGACATGAATACATTCGGGCCAAAGGTACAGTGAGAGCCCATTATATTATGGTGTTCAATATTGACATATGCTGAAAGAAAATTATTATCTCCAATAACGGCTTCAGGGCCAAGCCGGCAGAAAGCCATAATCATATTTCCTGAGCCCATTTCACTGCCTTCTCCAATAATGGCGGAAGGGTCAATGATGTTTGTGAAAGGAACACCTTCGCGGGCAAATTTCTCAAAGAAATCTGCTCGTGCGGGCAAAATCCCGATTGCTAACGCAGCAGCGTCAAACGCATCATCATGCCACAGCTGGTTGACCTTTTTCAGATTGCCGAGCACGGGGCAGTCCATCACAGTAGTACCGATGAGTGCAGGGTTGTCGTCGACAATCCCAATGGCTTGTTGAGACGGAACGCGTTTGAGGATATCCAATACTAGAACTGCAACATTTCCACCGCCAATGATTAAAATTCTTTCGATCTGACCTTGTTTCAGAGTGATAGGTTTCGTTCTGGTCGGTTCCTTTTTTTTCGATTTCTTAATGTAAGCATTAATAATGGCTTCGGTTATTGTGGTTGAAGAACCAATTTTCGAAACGATATCCTCAATGTGAAGCCCGTTTCGTCGGGCTATGATCTCAGCTTTTTTTGTCCATTGTTTTTTCAAAGGAGAGTTATTTATTTCTTCAGCTTTAGCAAGGGCTTCATCTTGTGGTATTTCATAAGATTGATCTTTTTCTTCTGTTAATACAGCTATGATCTGACCTACGCTTACAGTTGCGTTTACTTTACTTATTGGATTAAAAAAACCTTCTTGAGGAGCGTCAAATTCAAAGGTGGATTTCATGGTTTCTAAAATGCAGAGCCTTTCACCTTGATGCACATATTCACCTGGTTCTTTCAGCCATTCGACCAGCCGTGCTTGTTCTTCATTAACGTTGATTAGTGGAGCTTTGATCCAGAACATCATAATAGCACCTCAACAATTGCTTTCTCAATCACTTCGGATGAAGGCAGATAAATCTCTTCGAGGGATTTCGCAGCAGGAATGACGGTGTTTTTACTGGTAATTCTGTGAATGGGAGATTTTAACTTCCCCCATAAACGCATTTGCAACTGTGCTGTGATCTCGGAAGACCAATTGAATCCTTCACTCGATTCTTCAACAATGATGACATGGTCAGAACGCTGGCAGGCATTCACTAAAGAATCAATATCAATTGGCTGAAGGCATGATGGAAGACAGATCTGAATATAGATCTCTTCTTCTTTTAATTTTTGTAATAAGGGTTCAAGCCATATTCCTGCACCCCCATAAGCAATTAATGTTACATCAGGTTTTTGTGTGGAGTTATTGATAATGGCTGTTGGATAAGGGCCGTCAGTATAGGTGATGTGCAAATTGGGTTGATTTTCAGGCTGAATCAGTTGTTTTAGATAAAGGAGCTTGTGTTCGATAAAAATGACAGGTTCTTTCTCCAAAAGGATGGCTGATTTTAGAATGGACCCGGGGTTATGAAAATGCGAAGGAGCAATGATTTTTAATCCAGGGATTCCCAAGAATATTTTTTCTAAGGATTGGCTGTGTGTAGGTCCGTACCCTCTTCCTGCGCCCATTGGGGCACGAAGGACAAGAGCGGAAGGATTTTCATTTTGGTACATGGATGAAAATTTTGCTGCATAATTGATAATTTGATCTGCTGCAAGCGTTATAAAGTCGCCAAACATAATTTCGACGACTGGTTTCAAACCGCGGAGCGCCATGCCATTGGCGACGCCAATAAACCCCGCTTCACTGATAGGAGTTGTAATCACTCTCTCAGGGAAGGTTGTTGATAATCCTCTTGTCACTTTGAAAGCACCGCCGTAAGGATCGAGAATATCTTCACCCAGTATGTAAACGACCGGATCTTCTTTCATCGCAGCATGAAGACCTTTTTGAAGGGATTCAAGGTAAGTGGTCATACTTGTTTCTCCTTGAAAAAAGCGTGAGGAGGATAACTTTCTGCTAGTTTTGCTGAGTCTACTGCCTGGAGAATTCTGGTTTCAATGCTTTCTTCAATGTTTATCAGCCGGTCTGAATGGATTTGATCTAATGCCCAGCGAAGGTGTTGGAGCGGGTCAGTTTTCTTTTGATTCTCAATTTCTTTTTTCGAACGAAAATCATCCCCTTTCGAGTGAGGAGCATATCGATATGTTTGAAGGGAGAGGAAGAATGGTTTCTGTTGGTTCCGCACCTTATTCACAATTTCCTGAGCTGTTTTATAAATGGATAGGACATTATCAGCTTTCACTGTTTTTGTTTCGATGTTAAATGCTTTCGGGCGGAGAGTAATATCACCGGCATGGGCTAATGCGGTGGGTGTGGTTTGAGCATATTGATTATGTTCCAGGACAAAAAGAATTGGGAGATTCCACAGGGCGGCCATGTTTAGACTTTCATAAACAATACCTTCACCCATTGCTCCATCACCAAGAAAGACAACAGTGATGGCACCAGTTTTCTTTTCTTTTTCTGCAAACGCGCTGCCTACAGCACATGCAACGGTGCCGCCTAAAACACCATTAGTGTAAAAGTTGTGATTATGAAGATGTTGAGAACCGCCAACCCCATGGCACACGCCGCTTGCTTTTCCCATGATCTCAGCAATCAAACCCTCAACATCATCGATATAAGAGATATAATGACCATGTCCGCGGTGATTGGACCAGATAACATCTTTCGTTTTATCGAGAGCGTTTATGACACCAACTGCACATGCTTCTTGGCCTATGCAAGTATGTACGGTTCCAAATAGGAGCCCTGTTGAGAATAGCTCAAGAAGGGTTTCTTCTGTACGCCGGATGGTGTACATTTGCTTGTAGAGTTCCCATTCGATTCCATAGGTGATTGTCATAAATACACTCCTGAAGATTGCCCGTTTCGCATTATAACATGGAGGATTCGCGTATTTTGATTTGTTGGTAAAACGTGGGTTATGTTATCTTAGATGATGGTTCTCCCACATTTATGAGTACCATCAAGGTAAAGCGGTATGATAGGTTAAGATTCAAGTACAATTGTTGCAAATTCGAATCAATGGAAATTATTTAATACCAGTGCTTTCTGGGTTATTGTATCTATTTTATATAAACTTTGCGAGATTGAGAACAAAAGGACGATAGATGAAATTTGAGAAAATTTGTGTGATTGGCCTGGGGTATATTGGTCTTCCTACTGCCAGCACCTTCGCAACAAATGGCGTTAGAGTTGTGGGTGTGGATATTAATAAAAGCATTATTGATACGATCAATCGTGGGGATATTCATATTTATGAACCGGGGCTGCATGAAGTGGTAACGGAAGCTTTGGAGAGCAAAATGTTATCTGTTTCTCTTACTGTAGAGCCATCGGACGCATTCATTATCGCTGTGCCGACCCCTTTTTACGGAGATAAGAAAGCTGACTTACGCGCTGTTCGTTCTGCCGCTGAAACGATTGTGCCATTTTTGCGGAAAGGGAATCTGGTGATTCTTGAATCTACCTCTCCTCCGAAAACCACTTCTAATGTGGTTGCTCCAATTTTGGAAAAAAGTGGATTGAAAGCAGGAGAAGATTTTCTGTTATGTTATTCACCAGAACGCGTCTTACCTGGCCGGATTATGATCGAACTTGTGGAAAATGCGCGGGTGATGGGGGGAATTACACCGGAATCCGCACTGGCTGGAAAGGAATTGTACAGCGCTTTTGTTAAAGGTGACGTGATTTTAACGAATGCGACTACTGCTGAAATGGTGAAGTTAATGGAAAACACCTATCGAGACGTGAATATTGCCGTTGCGAATGAATTTGCAAGGTTAGCTGACCGCTTTCAGATTGATGTATGGGAGGCGATTCAAATTGCGAATCTTCACCCTCGTGTTCAGATTCTGAATCCGGGCCCCGGTGTTGGGGGGCATTGCATCAGTGTTGATCCCTGGTTTCTGGTTGAAGCAGCTCCCGATCTTACTCCCCTGATTCGAACCGCTCGTGAAGTAAATGATTCTCAACCTAATTATGTAAAAACCCTGATTTCTCGTGCCTTGGATGGTGATCTTAAAGGTAAGAAAATCGCAGTTTTGGGCATGGCTTATAAAGCAAATGTAGACGATTTACGAGAAAGTCCTTCCAGAGATGTTGTTCATTTGTTGCAAGATGCCGGTGCAAATGTGATGGCTTTTGAACCTTATAAACCGGATGCATATGTTCAAGGGGCCAACATGGTTCTTAGTCTGCAAAAAGCAGTAGAAGGTGCCGATGCAATAGTGGTTTTATTGGCTCACGATCAGTTCAAAAGGTTGACTCCAGCCAATCTGAGTGCTATCA
>CAZQSG010000133.1:0-5726 GCA_964595925.1 uncultured Anaerolineaceae bacterium
CCCAACAACTCACCCAGAGGTAAATGCTGTCCTTCAACAATTTGTCGAAGGGGCGAGTGCTATTTTGGGAGATCAACTGGTCGGCTTCTATTTATTTGGTTCACTGGTCAGGGGAGACTTTGATGAGATGAGCGACATTGATGCAGTGGTAGCTACTGAGGGCGAAATTTCTAAAAAATCCTTTACCGCTCTTTCTAAAATGCATGCCGACATCATTGCGGTGGGTACTTACTGGGCCACCAATCTGGAGGTCTCTTATATCCCAAAGAAGGCTTTACGCCGTTATGATTCCGATAATGCCACCCATCCACGTCTGGAGCGCGGCAAAGATGAAAAACTTTACTACATGCACCATCACAACGATTGGGTGATAGAACGCTATGAATTGCTTGAAAATGGTCTTGCTCTGATCGGACCCCCGCCAGAGACATTGATCGACCCTGTTTCACCGGATGATCTGCGGAGGGCGATGTTGGGTTTGATTCATTCCTGGATTGTTACACTGCCAGACAACATGCCAGATTCTCGAGGAGGGCAATCTTATGTGGTTCTCACATTATGCCGGCTGCTCTATACGCTGGAACAAGGTGGAACTGCTTCAAAACCTGACGCCGTGGCGTGGGCGCTCGAAACATTAGACGCTTCCTGGCATGCGTTGATAAATAGCGCATGGGAAGGACGTCAGCACCCCGGAGAAGAACCATTATCTGAAGATATGGAACAAACGATAGCTCTCATCAACTATACAATTGAATTCAGCAAACAATACGAAACACTCCCTGAATAAATTCCACTCAAATTTGGTTTCTGGCACAAGCCCTGCAACTCTGTTGATAAGCCTGCGTTAATATCAAAGTAGAAGAAGGATATGTGCTAATGGAAGATCTCAGTCATCAATTGATCAAAGGACGTTACTTTCTGACCAAAGAAATTGGCCGGGGAGGAATGGCGCAAATTTATCTGGCACAAGATAAACTTCTCAATCGACAGGTTGTGGTCAAAATGGTGCGGGAAGACCTGCTGCAAACATCTGAAGCGGATGATATCCGTGAACAATTTATGGCTGAGGCACGCAGCCTGGTTGGTTTTCATCATCCTAACATCATCCCTATTTATGACTTCGGTCATTTTCGCGAGCGCCCTTTCATGGTGATGGAGTACCTTCCGAATGATTCACTCTCACGTCGGATGAGCCAGTTTCATAACCATAAAACTTCTGCCCACCTGCTGGCTCAGATGGCGGATGCCCTTTCTTATTCTCATTTACAGGGTGTAATTCATCGAGATGTGAAACCTGATAATATTCTTTTTGATGTCAACGACAATCCCAAGTTGACGGATTTTGGTGTGGCTTACTGGATACCCGCCATCGAAATTAAACAAAACCTGGAAAAAGAACCAGAGATGCTTTTAGGAACCCCGGAATATATGGCCCCAGAACGCTGGAATGGAAAAACCATTCCACAATCTGACCAGTATGCACTGGGAGTTATTTTTTATGAATTATTGACTGGTGAATGGCCTTATTCCGGCACAAGTCCATGGGAAATTGGCGAGCAGCACCTGAAATCACCCGTCAAATCAGTTCGAGAAAATCTGCCTTTTATCCCATTCAAAGTGGATGCCGTCATCCAGCGGATGATGGCGAAGGCTCCTCAGGAGCGTTTTAAGAACCTGAAGGTGGCAGCGGCGGTGCTTCGTGCTATTGAGCAGATTCCACTAACCGAAGGAGAACTTCGGCGGGAAAGGAAAACGCAGCAACTACGTAAACCAGGGTTACTCAATGTCGTTGGATAATTTTGATTATGCCATGGGTTAACCCAACCAGCCCGGGTTGACCTATTTATGGCCTACCGTTGAAAACGTTGAATCATGAAAATACTCACTGCACAGATAAGGAGCAGGATCACTGACATTGCCATTGCCTGCCCATAGTTCATGATTCCGGGTTGTGAAAGAAAACGGAAAATTGCAGTCGGAATCGTAGGCATTTCGGGACGGCTCAGGAAAGTTGTGGCCCCAAATTCACCCAGCGAAATGGTGAATGAGAACACACCTGCCACTACAGCCGCCCGGGTTAAAATGGGAATATCAACCTCAATCCAGCGCCGCAGGGGTGACGCACCCAATACCGCGGCGGATTCGCGCAGACCGCGCGGGATACTCTGAAGGGCGGGTTGAATAGCACGTACTACCATTGGTAAAGCGACCAGGCTGTGTGCGATCGGCACCAGCAAGGGAAAAGTACGTACATCCAGCGGCGGTTTGTTGAAAATCAAGATAAAGCCCAGTCCCAATGTGACGGGTGAACTGCCCAATGGAAGCATGACGAGTGTCTCGAACCAACGTTTGAGGTATCCTCTTCTCTGGAGAGCATAGGAAATCAAGGTTCCGAAAGTCAGGGAGATCATGGTTGTGACCACACCATAATAAAGTGAATTACGGATGGCTTCAACAGGCGGGACGTAAAAAAGAGAACCGCGCCGGTTGATGAATAATTCGCGATAAAAATCGAACGTGAACCGCAGTGAGTCTATTGAAGAAGAAATGGTTACGCTTTTAAAAACGAGTGCTACCATCGGCAGGATGATCAAGGCCATGAGAATTCCAAGTGTGATCCACATCAGCCATTTTTCACCCGGATTGCGGGGAGTATGACTGATTTCATCGTTGAAGTGCGGCATCAGCGGGATGGATTGTCCTTTTTGAATATGTGTGTAAGCAATGGTGAGGAGTAAGGTGCAACCAAGCTGCAGAGCGGAAAGCACAGCCGCCAACGGCAAGTTGAAGAGGTGTAATGTCTGTGTATAGATTTCCACTTCCAGGGTTGCAAATTGAGGTCCGCCCAGCATGAGCACAACTCCAAAGGATGCAAAATCGAACAAAAAAACGAGTAAAACGGCTGATAGAATAGCAGGACGTAAGAGCGGGAGTGTGACTTCCAGAAAAGCACGCATCGGGGATGCACCCAGTGTGCGAGCAGCTCCTTCAAGTTTTGGATCAAGCTGTGCCAGACGAGTACCTACGATGCGAATGATGATAGCCACATTATAGAAAACATGGGCGATTAATATAGCGCCAAAGGTGTTAAGAAAGGTTATTGGTGGACGTGAGAAGTTAAATAGAGACATCAATATCTGATTCACCCACCCGCTGGGACCCAACAGAGCCGTGAATGCGGCCGAGGTAACCACCGTTGGCAGAATAAAGGGCAGCGTGATCAAGATTATCAGGATACCCTTTCCCGCAAATTTCAACCGCGCGAAAACATAAGCCGCCGGCAGGCCAATCAGAAGTGTCAACAATGTGGAGAGAGTTGCCTGCCAGATTGTAAAGCTCAACACACGCCATAGATAAGCACCTGCGTTTGCCCTTCCCAGACCGCTCTCGGTGAAGCCTTCAATCAATCGTTGAAAGACTGCGACCAGAGGCGCATAAAAGAATAATCCCATAAAAGCCAGCGGCAGAAGGATTAACAGGCTGCGCAGGGACAGGTTGATCAACCTGTCCCTTTTTAATTTTTGATGTTCAGAAACAGTTTCTGTGAGTGGCAAAACAATTCCTTAGCGTAACACCGTCTCGTCCCATTCCTGAATCCAGCGATCGCGATTTTCAGCGATATAATCCGGGTCCAGCATGACAGGCTGTTCTGTTGTAAGTGAAACATCGTTGAATTCATCTGGTAGATCAACCTCCTGGTTGACAGGATAAACAAACATCTGCATGATAAGATCGGTTTGGAATTCCTCGTCCAGCAGAAAATCTATGAAAGCCTCTGCCAGTTCGCGATTTTGGGTGCCTTTGAGGATACCTGCATATTCAAACTGACGATAGCATGTATCAGGGCCAAAGATGGAGCCAGTCGGAGATTCACCAATATCTTTTTCTGAGAAGAGCCATTCGGCGGCTGGACTGGTGCTGTAAGAAACAACCATTGGCTGGCCGCCAGGGCCGGCATAACGTGAGAAATTGCCATAATAGGCTGTTTCCCAATCATTCACCACCACCAGACCATTCTCCCGCAGGTCTGCCCAATACTCCAGATAGCCATCTTCGCCGAAGTGTGCGATGGTTGCTAACATGAAAGCCAGTCCTGGGGATGAGGTGGCAGGATTTTCTACGACGAGTAATCCAGAATATTCGGATTTTGTAAAATCTTCGAGTGTTTGAGGAATGAATAAGGGATTCATCCAGAAATAATTTTTGTCATAATTGATGCAGACATCACCAAAATCAACAGGTACAACATAAAACCCTTCGACAAGTGGGATTCCTTCCTGAATATTGATCAAGTTTGGTGAATCATAGGGTTCAAAAATTTCTTCGTCCAGAGCACGGGAGAGGAAGGTGTTGTCAACCCCAAAAAAAACATCTGCGATGGGGGATTCTTTGCTCAGAATGGCGCGATTCAAGGCAGCGCCTGCATCGCCTGATTTGACAAAAGAAACAGTTGCGTTATTGGCTTCTTCGAAGGCGGCGATCACTGATTCACTGACAGAGAATGAATCATGAGTCATCACTACCAGTTCCTGTGGCTCACCGCTGGTGAGGGCTTCTGAAGCATCTATATCAATGATCTGGTCCTCAGGTTCTTGCTCTTTTCCACAACCTGCCAGCAAAAGTGTCATAAGCAATACTATAAATAATAATTTAACGAATTTCATCGGTTAAAAACTCCTTTCGAGTATGAATACATAATATCAAGCCCTCACCAATTGTGATTGAGGCCTGCTTTTTTAATAATTCGTTGCTGATCCCTCGTGTAGAATGCCGGTAGAGGGTTTCATTGTGCAATGTCCAGCGCAAGCCCTGCGTGCTTACCTGAGTAACCTTTTCATCGATAGGAATCAGCGAAACCCTGTCGCCAGGTTTGCCGCTGAGGTGCAGTGTACTGTGGATGATCTGTACGCATTCCTGTCCATCATCCAGCGCTATGTCCAGTTTCTTGAATTTTTCTTGCGTGAGAAGAAATAGATTTCCGAGTGTCTGGTCTAACCTTCCGCCAAGAGCCGCCACCAGGCGGATGCTGGTATAACCGTTTTCAACGGCAAAGCGTAACGCCAGCTCCAAATCTGTCCAATCTTTGTCAGTTGGGTGACGCTGAATGCGCACCCCTTGTTCTTCCATGTACTGAACTTCTTCAAGGGTCAGCGAATCAAGATCGCCGATCAGAATGTCCGGTAGGCGTCCCAATTTGAGCAAGTGTCTTGCACCGCCATCTGCCGCAATAAGAAAGTCATCGGGCTGAATCAGGTCTGCAAGCGCTTGTGGATTTCGCAACTTGCCATTGACAAAGATTAAGGCTCGTTTGGACATCATTCTCCTTAGTGTGTAAAAATCAAAAAACACCCGCCGTATGGGGGGTGTTTGTGCGTATCTTACGTACAATCCCTCCGCTGGCATAATCCAGATCAGGTAATACGGGTCGAAAGCAATTATGCGTTCCTCTCAGCCCGTTACGTCGGGCTCCCCGTTGTGTCTGTTAAGCACAGTATAGAACAAAGCGGATGATTAAGCAAGTTTTCGGTGTGAGATACCTCGCGGGGATAGGTTGAATAAATCAGAATATGGTTGTTTAATACAAAGTGTGGAAAAATTGATTTTCTGAAAAGAGAGGGGGGGCTTGTGAATAGCTGAAAGCACTTGTAGATGGACTGAACTTTATTGATGGGGTATTCAATCACCTGTTCAACGCCCGTGACGGGGTGAATGGTCTTTTCTTGGGT
>CAZQSG010000134.1:0-5652 GCA_964595925.1 uncultured Anaerolineaceae bacterium
AAAACCCTCGCCAAAGACACCGGTGCATACACAACTGTTTTGGGATATGATCAATCGATTAAACCTCTACTGCTTGAAACAATCATCCGTCTGGACCCTGAAACAATTGCTATCAATCAATCCAAAGATGATGTATTCGCCGATGGACTCCATCACGGCATGTATCTAAAACTTCTGGATTATTTGAATGGCACCCCTTATCTAGATCGTCTGGTTTCTGCTGTTGATTTAATTTCTACACTGCGCGGACGAAAAAGTGCAGCAGAAATTGAACGTCTTCGTGCATCCGTTCTGACTGCTGAAACAATCTACGACATCGTGATTCCTGAAATGGAAATCGGCATGAGCGAAGTAGAAATTGCCAGAATTATGCTTAGAGAAGTGTCGGAACGCGGTCTGACAACCGCCTGGGCGGAGAATTCATGTCCAGCTGTTAATGTAGGTGCGCAGGGGATATTGGGGCACTCCAGTCCCAAGGACACACGGATCGAAAAGGGGCAGATTGTTCATTTTGATTTCGGCGTCCGTCAAGAGGATTACTGCTCAGATATTCAACGTGTAGTATATTTTCTCAAAGACGGCGAAACTGAAGCCCCAAAAGCTGTGCAAGATGGGATTGCAACAATTGTCAAAGCATTACAGGCTGCCGTTGATGCGATGAAACCAGGCATAACAGGACAAGAAATTGATGAAATTGCCCGAACGATTGTGGTCGAAGCCGGTTATGAAGAATTTAAACATGCCACCGGGCATCAAGTCGGCCTTGAAACCCATGATGGCGGAACAGTCTTAGGCCCGCCTTGGGAGCGTTACGGCAGCACCCCCCTTGGTAAATTGGAAGCCGGGCAGGTGTATGCTGTTGAACCAAGCTTATATCTAGAAGGATATGGCATCATTGGCATTGAAGAAGACGTGTTGGTCACAGAAAAAGGCACGGTTTATCTTTCAAATCCCCAGAAGAAAGTGATTTTGCGTTAAAGATAAAAACCAGAAATGATAAATTCTCTGAAAATCCAAGAACAAACCTCCCGTTCTGTTCCATGAGAATTTTACTGATTTCCATTCTGGCAATAAAATTGCATTAAATTATGCCCGACATACCATCATTTCTATTGTATCGTTCCCGCTTGTACATGAAAATGGATTGAGGTATACTGAACATGAGTAAATATATCGTTTTTTAAGAATTCACAAATGAAAACAGTCCTTCACACGGTTAAAAAAAGGGTGCCTTATGAAGATGAAATCATCAACAATTTGGAATATCCTGACAATTCTGGCTCTCATTGCCACGGCGATGGTTATATTTGTTTATGGAATTATCTTTCTTTTTCCGAATAACCCGCTTAATTTTTTTGCTCCTGATAAACCACCAGCTTTTGTCATGCTGCCGAGTTCTACGCCTACCTTGAAACAAATGCCGCCTACAAATACCCTGGATCCAAATCGATTTGCCACGGCAACAATACGACCGAGTGTAACCCCTTCACCAACGCTTGAATCTATGCAGCCAACATCAACCAGTACAAAAACAATGGTTCCCCCAACGATCACAAACACCCCGACAATTACTGGAACCCCGCCCACCGTGACCCCCTCACCGACCTTTACAATTCCGCCTGCTTCGCTGACCAGTTGGGCTCAAACAAGAGCTGCCCAAACAAAGGCTGTTGAAGAAACACAAGCTGTTCAGAATCAGACAGCTACCGCAGCAAAACAGACCCAAGACGTCTACACACAGCAAACTGAACAGGCACAGCAAACCCAAACTGTGCTGGCATATGGAACGGCAACTTCCGCTGCGGCAACCTCCACTCAGCAATTGGTGAACACACAGTCTGCGGAAACCACCCGCACACAGCAAGCAATAATCGAAGATAATAACCCCATTGCCTACAGCAATACGGGTGGTGATCTTGATGCGGAATGGTTCATCACCAAGAAACCCTCCAGCGGAGCAGCTGGGGCTACATTGTATGAGCTGAGCGTTTCTGGCAGCTTCGCCAACGCTCGCCCAATTTCAAGCTGGTGGCTGGGTGATACAAACAATCATTATCTACTTTTCTCAGACCCGCTCATTGCAAGCCCGATACATCGTATGCTCTATACAACGACGGCAACTGTTGAACAAATTGGTACTGCCGGTCTATCTGGAGAAATATTACAACCTTCAGTGAATCTACAAGCCGGTACAGCAGCAGATCGTACTGTTGTATTCACCAGTGCCAATACACCAGGTTTGGATCGTAACCTATGGACGGTTCAGGGACATGGTACTGATAACGGAGGCACCTTTTCCCAGATCAGTAACGATGCCACCAGAGATGATCATGACCCAGACTGGGTAAACACATCGTTGGGCGGGTTTGATGGACAGGTGCTGTTTGTCACAGGCACCGCCACAGGCCCCGAAAATATTTATGTCATGGCACCCACTCTGAGTGCATACCCCGGCAGCAAATTGACTTTTTATGATGTATCAACAACAGAGATCACCTCACCTCGTTGGTGTTATGGTTATAATTGGACAACAGAACAACCTTACAATGCCGTCGTTTATGCGATGCGCACCAGCGGTTCTGATGATTGGGACCTCTATTCGATTGATCCATCGGTGCAAATTACGAATGGGAATAATGAAGCTATCACTGTTCTAACCACCAGCAGCGTTGATGAAACACAACCTGATTGGTCCCCATTCTGCAGCCGTATCACCTATCTTTCGAATAACGGGGGTCAATGGGATATCTGGACAATGGATGCAAATGGCACAAACCAGGCACAATTGACAGACGATACGGTCGTCGAAGCCCGTCCGTTATGGATGCCCTACAAAGAGGGCATGACCATGCCATAAAATCTCCAAAGAATTGAAACTAAAATAGAGCCGCCAATCAAGGCGGCTCTATTTTTTATCTTCTCTGGATAGCCGCCTGGACTATTCTTCCTTGTTTCTCTTCTCTAACCATTTTTAAATCTCTAGACCAGATCAGAATCGCACCGAGAATATTCATCAAGACCAATACTATATCTTCATAGAGACCTATCGCCACCATGAAGAAACCAAAAAGTCCCCATACAAATGGCACAACGATAAGACAACGCGGGAGAGGTTTTTCTGTCAAAAGAAACATTCCCATTACCCATATATTCAATGGACAGGGAAAGAATGGACTGAAGATCAGAGCTGGATATTGTCTGCCAATAAGCAGTCCCACAATCGGATAGATGATAAGCCCATAAGCAATAACCACCACACCAATGATAGCGGTGACTGATGATTTGAAACGGAAAGAAAGTCTTTCTTTGATTCCAGCATAAAGCAGATAAGCCACCTCAAAGAGAAAGATCACGACGAATACATAACCCGTTGTAAAGCCCCCCTTTGCCATAGGCAGCCAGAAAAGGAGAGCATTCCACAGGTAGAAGAAAATCATCATACCAACAATGATCCAGTCTGATGTTTTACTTTTACGAAAAGCAAGATAGACGCCCAGAAAACTGAGGGCGATTGCCACAAACTGAAACGGCCAGATCGTTTCATTATATTGGCTAACAGCATTCATTAATTGTTCTAAAGTAATCTCCATTACAACCTTCTTTCAACGAATTAAATTTCCCCTTTCTCTCAAGAACGAAAAGAACCTTTTGAAAATCTCAGGTTTATAATGATTGATAGAGTGTCATAATGAATGAACCAGTGCGATGTATTTACCCCTCCGATCAAGCCGGTTTTGTTATTTAGTAATTCATGAATTTATATCAGATACAATTAAAGTATAGCGCGTCGAAGACCGATTTTCAAGTAGCATGATAGCTCATACAAAGGCACTTGCACGAAGTTTCATTCGATGTGAAGAGAAGAAATGTTGTGCCTTTCCCTCTGCTGGAGCACCTTTGTTCCGATTCTACTGGCCTATACCCGTCGAATTTCAGCCCTTTCAATCGCAATCCGCCCTGCCTTGCAAAGCACAGCGACCGCCCCACTAGCGAAAGTTACCGAATCTAATTGGTGGGTTAAGATATTTTTTCCATTGATAGATGCGAGAAGCTGGTTGCCTAGCTGACGCAAACTCAATGCATAGGATTGATCCCACCGAATTTCAAAGGGAGCTTCTGCGAGAACAGTTTCATCATGGTTCATTTTGATCAAACGAACATGCTGGTCTGCACTGATTGTAAGCGCATAATACCGTCGTAATCCCTGAACACTGATCGCGATACCGCAAGCTTCTGCAAAGTGGGGAATTATTTGAGCTGTAAATTCATATGCCTGCCATTCGCGCGTTCCCTGAATAATCATACCAACGCCGCGGTTCTGCACCAGACGCAAAGGGTCAACCCGATTGCTGAATTCCCAATCCAGTGCATTCACCCAGGGTAATTTTCCTGCAGGTTGTTGTTTGTGAGAAGAATCAATCATAACAAACTCAGGTGTAGGATCCCATGTCAATGAATCAAGATAAACAGTTCCTTCAGTTGAATCCGGCGAGGAAATTTCAATACCTATCTCAACAATTGGACGATAATGGCTTTGCTCCACCCGCCATTCAAGCATCTTGGCATGCCCTGATGCGAGTTCACACAATGGCCCAAAAGTACGTTCCAGAGTCACTCCATCTTCCGCATACGTATTTGCATAAAAGCGAACGAATAACGTGATGGAATTATTCCCATCTGCAATTAGTTGAGCCCTGATGGTTTGTCCTGGATATAAAGTGGGGGACGCTGTCAGATCATAGCCCGGCATGGCGAGAGCTTCAAGCGGCAGGAAGGTATAAACACCAGCAAGTGAAGTTGCTCCCGCTTCTAGGTGATGACAATGAATGGCAAGCGAGTGTTCTCCTGATTGACTTTCGCCGGTCACATTCGTAAGCGATGTAGTATTCAAACACGCATCATCAACGTGGAATCCCTGAAGCGAGCCCGGCATTTCAAAATGATAGCGTGCACCATTTTTGGGTTTCAGCGGTGGGAGTTTTTGCAGTGCGCGCCCGATGTTGACAATATGAAACGTTTCAGTAACAGCGTCGCTGATTGCGCGGCCGCTGTCAGCAGTAGGTAGATACAGACGATCAGCGACAGGACCGCGCCAATCAGGTCCCTCATTGATCCCTTCCAGGCTATTCTTGATTCCCATTAAGCAGCCGACATTGCCAGCGTTGCAGTCGGTATCCCATCCGCAGGTGTTGCAGATCATCTGGGTTTTCTGAAAGTCATCATCGCCCCACAGCAGGCTGAGAATGATCAACCCATGATTCGGAATCATGTGACAGCCGCCGCCATAAGTATCATAGCCATAATTTTCACGCAGCCAGGCAAAAGCCTTGCGCCAATCCGGTTCAGTTTGACGCAGCATACGCAACTCATGAATCATTGTAGCGATGATGGATTCTTGAGGTATGACAGAAAGGCCAATATCGAGAAGATTACTCAGGTCACCCTCAGTGAATGCCGCAGATTCCATCGCCGCAATGACTTGCGCACCATAGATCGCTTCACCATCATGACTCACCGATGCCGCACGTCTGGCAAAGTCAGCTGCGCCCTGCGGGTCGTTCGGTAAAACCATCGCCCATCCATCGATAAAGATTTGCGCACCAATTTGCTCTGAAACCACTTTTGAATTAAGCGCCATCGAACCGCTGTGTG
>CAZQSG010000135.1:0-5526 GCA_964595925.1 uncultured Anaerolineaceae bacterium
TAAAGAGAAGAGCGGATTGTTATACTATCTTTATACTAAATAAACACTACTCCTTAAGTTTTGTGGTGATTAAAACATCCAGAACGGCGATCTGGATGTTTTAATTTAAGTTAATATGGAAGTGAGGAAACGAATACCAGAACAGCAAAATGGATTTTTAATGATTGCTATTCATTGGGGGATGGAAATTATCCAGAAATTCAATCGTGCTTTCATAGCCTGAGCGCAGCAGGCAATCAAATTCGGGAGAAGGCGATACTGCGTTGAAATTTACAGAGCTTATACCGCAATCGTTAATTTTGACCGAGCGCTCCTCATCTGTGGATGAGGCAGTTAATGACTGCACCTGCTGGGCCTGCATATAGTTCTCTAACACAATGGTGAGGTAATCAAGAAAATTTTTTGGGTTGATTTCCTTTCCGGGTTTTCCGTCAGGATAAAGATAAAAACCAAGGGTTTCATAATTGATGCGATTGAAGTACCAGGGATTATCCTTGGCATATTCCTGTTCATCAAAAAGGTGGATTGGAAAGTTATTAAATACACCGCCATCTACATAGTATTCACCTTCACCGAAGTGACTGCCATCATGCTGCAGAGCGCTGAAGTAGAGGGGAATTGAGATTGACATGCGTACTGCATCGGCGACAGGAACATTAGGGGTCGTTTTGAAGGAATACACTTTTTCTGCTTTTCTATTCAAACTACTGGCAACTACCGAAAGATCAAGATGTCCATAATTGCGAAAGTCAGTAAAAGTAGCCAGGCCATTTCCGCCACAACGGTCAGCAATAATTTCCTGCAGCCAGATATAGAAACTTTCACTTGAATATAATCCAAATTTACTTTCCAGACGAACCAGATTGTGGAACTTTACTATATGTTCTTTACGATTTGTTACTGTATGTATATCAAACGCACGAAGCATAGACGCCCATTCTTCTGGATCAATGCGCAGGCTGACGAGAGTGGCGGCGATGGCACCAGCAGAGGTGCCCGCCACCCGCTCTATCTGAGGGGTGATGCCTTTTTCAGTGAGAGCACGCATCGCTCCAATATAAGACATGCCGCGGGAACCACCGCCTTTGAATACAAGATTCTTAAAAGGGTATTTGGGTAACTCATTAAGATTCATCATTGCTTTATGGGGTTTCAGGGAAAAAAGCATCCGGTTGCGATAATTGACGTAATGGCCTCCCAAATCTTTTTTCAATTGATTGGCTTCAGAAGTGATTAATAGCCAGAAAGCGGCCCACCAGATTGGCTGTAACAGCAACGCAGTAAGTGAATTAGAGATCAAAACAATTCCCAGTGTAAAGACTAATTCTGCCAGTAAAAATGGATAACGAATCATGCTGAAAACACCGCCGGTCTGCCGCAGCATGCGGGTGTAGGTTGTTTGCTCTTTCGGTGAGAAGAGTGCTGCAAAGTAGAGCCAGGCTGTGATTATCTGTGCAATGGAGATTCCCAGCAGTGCCAATCCAGGAACCAATCGCCATTCTCCCAAACCTATAGATTCCCCGACTGTGGAGGGTATCACGATCATAATCTGGCTTGTGAGAAAGATGAGGATACTCAACCCATCAATGAGGACACGGTTTCTGGGCTTGAAAACAGAAGTGGCAGCAGCTCGCAGAAAAAGCGCCCCCATACTGATCATTGCCCAGAAGTAAGGATTATGAAAAAATGACACAGTCACCCTCCTTTATAACTAAGGTAAAGATTCTATTAATCATACCATTTTCTCTTTCACATTTGAAAAATGTTCATAAATTCTATTCTATGTTAATTACGAAATCAGCAATGTCAGGTCGCAGGGATTTTGAAAATAACCTTGAGGAGTCATTTAAATCCACACATAGAAAATTCCCTATCGTTTTTTTGACTCAAATTTTGTATACTATTATTACCTGACGCTTATTGCCCTGACTGGACAAGGAGTGAGTACTATGAACAAGAAAATGATGGCCTATTGCGGGATTATCTGTTCAGATTGTATGTCCATGGTCGCAACCCTGAAGGATGATCAAGTAGAACTTGAAATTGCGGCTGAATTTGCCCGACAGGAATGGAATGTTTTAGATGCCACCTGGAAGAATATCCGTTGTGAAGGCTGCAAGGGAGTGGGGCGCCTGCCTGATGTTTGCGTCAGCTGCCCAATTCGTTCCTGTGCAATATCAAAGGGAGTGGATAATTGCGCGGAATGTGAAAAATATTTAGGCTGCGAGAAATTGCTGGACGTGCATCGTGATGTACCTGAAGCAAAAACCCGTCTGGATACGATCTATACACGCTTGAACGCTTACTGATTGAATGAGCCCCACCGGATGATCAAAGCAGACAGGATAATCTTAGCAAGTGTCTGAAGCAAAAGTCTACTGGACGAGATTCATGCCCCTTTGATTAAACAAATAAAGAAAGTCTCCTCTTCATTTCAAATCAAAGAAGGAAGTTGAAGGTGCTCTGGCACCAAACGAAGAACGATTGAAGCCATTCAACTTCTCTGTCTTAACTCATGGCTGACCTCTGGTTTTGTCTTTCCGCATTATAATATTTAGAACTCACAATAATCAATTCGGAGGAAAGCATGGCAAATCATTGGCAATGTATTCAATCTCCTGCATCAACCGTCCTGCGTCATGCAGCGAAGGTTGTCTCGATGAGTCAATTTTCATTATCAGTTGCGACTCGTGGGGAATTCCGCATTCAGGTTGATGATCTTCCGCTGATTTTTGACAGCGTAAATAGTACAGAATCGGTGGCTGTTTTCACCGCATCGTCAGAGAATTTTGTCATCAATCTTCGCTTTTATCTGCAATCTCCGATGAGTTTACACGTAAAATTTACCCCCCTCACCCGCCGGGCTGCCCTTGTAGAGTGGATCTCTCTCGCAATGGAAAAAGTGATGGTTGGCCCGCATGGACGGCGCATGCGGGTATTTAAACACGGGTATCAATCGTGGTCTGAAACACGCAGCTTTGGTGTGGATGAACGCGAAGTACGTCCGTTATTGCACTGGTTAGATGTGCTGCAGGCTAACCCGCGCAACCGTGCCAGCAACAAGCGTGGAGAATTCACTTCTGAAAGCTATACCCTGATTCGGAACCAGGAACATGATGTGGTGCTTCTGGCTGGACAACAGTCTCCTTTCAAGCAGTACGTCAATTTTCGCAGCACCTTCAATCCAAAATCACTTGCCCGTAATCAATTTCAATTGCAGTGGCGTTGGGATTTTGGTGGGCAGCGCCTTCCCCTGGGACAGACCAAAGAGTTGGATCCTCTATTGTTTTTTGTCGGGCAGGATGTGAATGAGCTGTTAGAAACGTATCTGCAGACCCTTAAACCTGCCAATATTAAAAAGCAATCGCTGCCGAGTGGGTGGTGTTCATGGTATTACTACTACACAAAAGTTACTGGCAAAGACATTGAAGAGAATGCCTCCTGCGCAGCCGTCCATAAAATAGACTGGCAATTTTTTGTACTCGATGACGGTTATCAAAATGCGATTGGGGATTGGCTGGTTGAGAATGAGAAATTTTCCTGCGGATTGGCACACATTGCCAAAACAATTAAAGAAACGGGCATGCACCCCGGCATTTGGACAGCCCCCTTCATCACGATGAAAAAATCGAAACTAACACAGGAACATCCCGATTGGTTATTGCGTCAAGCATATAAAGACAAACCTGTACTGGCGGGGTGGAACCCGGGCTGGGGCGGTAATTTCTTCGCCCTTGATATCACCCATCCTGGAGTGCAGGATTATCTGCGTACAGTATTTTCGACATTCACTAAAGAATATGGCTTTCGCTTCCTGAAGCTTGACTTTGTTTATGCCGCTTCTCTGACAGGCCGCCCTTATAACCCTGCTTATTCCAGCGCGGAACGACTTACGCTGGGTTATCAGATTATTCGCGAAGCGGCGGGGGAAGATACTTTCATTTTAGGGTGCGGCTCACCAATCAGCTCTGCGATTGGGTATGTTGATGCGATGCGGATTGGTGCGGATGTAGCGCCTTACTGGTTCGATTGGAAGCGCGCTATCCTGACAAGGGATTCAAACGCGCTCTCAACGAAGGTTGCCATCCGCTCTATCCTGAACCGCGCGCAGCAGCACCGTAATTTGTGGATCAATGACCCGGACTGTCTGATGCTGCGTGACACAGAAACGAAGTTGAATCCTGATGAACGTTTCAGCCTGATCAATGCAGCGATCATCACGGCGGGTATGGGCGTATTCTCCGACCGTTTGGAAGCGCTGCCAGAGAAAATCTGGCAGGATATTGCCCGGATTCGTGAATTGACACTGGCCTGTGACAAAGGGAAGGCCTATGTGCTGGACTTCATGGAGCGTGAGATGCCTGAAATTGTATATAATACGGCGGGTTATCTGGCGGTGTTTAATTTTGATGATGCTCCCAAACAGAAGGTACTTGATTTGAAAGGACGCCTGGGCGATGCTCTGCCGCATGGTGCAAAGCTGGTGGATGTATGGCAGCAAGTGAGGTTAACGGTAGAGGGCAAGCAATTGGTACTGCGCAGTATGCCGCCGCATAGTTCGCGTTTGTTTAAGATTGAGAAGTGATAGTCTGACATAGTCGAAGCAGAGAGTGATTTTTGTTTTGACCCTCATTCCTCCAATTCAGTCAATTTCAGAACACCGGCAGGGGGCATGGCGATCATATAGGATTCGGCGTAAAAATCCACCTCAATCTCCTGAAGCAATTCTCCTTCGCATTCCCAAATTTGCAGCCTCCGGGCACCGGGGTCTTCGGTAAAATTAATCAGTAATTCATCGTTCAGCGTGCCGTTGACAACATAAATTTCTTTGGGCATTTTCCCCCGCAAATCAATCAGCCGGCCGGAATAGCAGGCCGCAATCAGTTTATCACGTGTTCTGGCCTGCACCACTGGATAAAGCGCACCGGGTTCTTCAGGCATAAATTCACCTGTCAGAAGTACATCTCGCTGTTCCCGCCAGAAATTCAAGTAGAAGCGCAGCATATTTTGGTGTGCTTCAGGCAGCTCTCCGAGACGCACCGAAATTTGAGGCACTGAGAACAACGTGTGCACCAGTTGCATTGCTGCACTCTCAACACTATCCTCTGAATGCCACATGATCATATCAGAGTGAACCGGCGTGTTGCCTGCCAGCAGACGAACGTCCACCATTCCAACGCGATTACCCTGAAAATCATTAGGCACATCCCCCACACGCAGCATGTTGCCATATTGACGCATCACCGGGCCAATATAACGCTGGCGGAATTCGATCAGTATATCCGGTTTGAGCGCCTTCAATGCCGCTAACACATCCATCAGAAGGCGATCAATGGCCTCTGGTAATGAATCAATATCACGTCCACCTCCGAGGCTGTGTTCTGTTGCGGGACTGAGCTGAAATGAGTCAATGAAATCAAGTTTGAAGCCGTCAATATCATATTCTTCGATGAAGCTCGTATACAGATCAAGTAGATATTGCCGCACCTCCGGGAAACGTGGATCAAGGATATGCCACAATGCCTG
>CAZQSG010000136.1:0-5413 GCA_964595925.1 uncultured Anaerolineaceae bacterium
TTCATCGGGCATCATTGAGGAAGAAGGATTTGGGCCTGTCTATTGTGTATGCGAAGCATTCTTGCATGAGGATATTTTGTTTTTTTCGAACATCCTCATGCAACAAGCCCATTTTGCCTGAAGAGCAAACCTTTTCTCAAAAGCGATTGCCCTGTCTCCTCCTACTTCTGAAAGATAACCTCTCTCAATATTGGTGTACAATCATAAAGAGGTGTTCAATCATTCTCATATTTTTTTAGAAATTAAAAAGAGGAGGAAAAATGATGTTCCAGCGGAAAACTCTTCATCTTGCGACATTTTTGCTTATCACATTTACACTGATCCTGGCTGGCTGCGCAGGAACAGACCTGCCCCCTTCCCCTGAAGAGAATCCAACGCTGCCACCTGCGGCAATTCAATCAACAAACACTTCTCTTCCGCCAACTACTTCACCAACACCATTACCAGAATCAACGGAAATTCCCACTTCCATCGCTGGTTCTGAACCAATTGATCGCGATACTATTGGGTCATTGTCAGTACAAAACACAATGGAAATCGAGTACCCTCGAAAAGCAGTATGGAATGAAGATACTGAAACTATTACAATAGTAGCTTCTGAAAAAATTGTTACAGCTCAAATAAGTGATTTTTCAATCATTAGCTCAACGCCACTTGATGTGGAGATTCAATTACTGGATATCTCTCCCAATGGCCGCTTTACAGCTCAAACCAGCGATATGTGGACGATACAAATCATTGATAACACATCTGGCGATCTCTTCCAAATACTAGAACCAGAAGAACAATTTATGGATGCTCACTTCTCGCCAGACAGCAATAGAATACTCATACCATCCTTAGACAATATCAAAGGAATCGAATTTGACGTCATCACAGGCACAAGATTAAATGAGTTTACGGGTTTTTCATTTGGCGGACCGGTCTATGATGTTTTTTATGCCCAATATTCCGATGACCTGATCTGGTTTTCACGTGGTTCAGTTATGGTAATGAACCGCGATTCAGGAGATATGTCAGAATATTTTGGGCATCAGGGCTTTGCAGAAAGCATTGCTTTATCTCCAGACGGCAATTTGCTCGTTGTAGCAACATCAGCCATGGTTGAGGAAGTAGACAGTACCGTTTTACAGTTTTGGAACCGTCATACTGGAGAAAGCATTGCTTTAAAACCCACTGAGAGTTACTGTCATTCCTTGATCTTTACTCCCGATGGTTCCCTTTTGATTGGAGCTATTGGCAGCAATCTTAGCGTTTGGGACATGGAAAATCATGAATTACTTATGAGTTATCTCGTTCATGACGATACCATTAATTCAATCACTCTTTCCCCCGATAGCACTTCATTAATTACTACCTCATTTGACAACACACTTGCCCTTTGGCGTGTAGAACCATAAACACCCTTGTAATTGCATCCTGGTATTAGTTATTTGGCTGCCAATTACGCAAAAATCACATGCTCATTCAAGAATTTCTCAATCGATAATAGCAAGTCTTTCCTGGTTTCTGCTTTTCGAAAACCGTGTCCTTCTCCTTCATATAACTTATAGATATAAGGAACGCGATTTTTCTTTAGTTCTTCCACAATCATTTCTGACTGATTCGGAGGAACAACAACATCATCCGCACCCTGAAAAACAGCTACGGGGTCTTGAATCTTTTCAGCATGAAAAACCGGCGACCATTCACGATAGCGTTCAGAAGCATCAGGAAGTGGGCCCACTAATTTGTCTGTATAACGCAATTCAAACTTGTGTGTATCAACGGCCAGGCTAAATAAATCACTTACACCATACATATCAATTCCGGCTGCAAAAGCACCTGGGAATTGCACCAGCACATTCAAGACAGTATAACCGCCTGCACTACCACCCTTGATAACCAACCGATCAGGATCAGCAAGTTTCATGTCAATCAACTTTTTCGCTCCATCAACAGCATCATCGACATCAACCTTGCCCCATTGATCATAAAGGATTTGTTGATAGGCTTTTCCATATCCTGTGCTTCCACGATAATTGATTTCAAACCAACCATAACCACGACTTGTAAAGTAAGGGATAGTAGGATCATATCGAACATATTGCTGACTGGTAGGCCCGCCATGGATGTTAACTATAACCGGTGGGAGATTCTTCAATTCATAATCTGGATTCGTTGGTGGATAATAAAGACCATGCACATTAGTTCTATCTGAAGCTTCCCACTCTATCGGTTTGGGTATCGGAAGCAACCCTGGGGGAATATTCTCCGAGCTGCATCGCCGAAGAATTTGCAATCTACCATCCACCAATTGAACAATTCGGTCCGATACCGTTGGACCGCTGGCAATAAAGGCTACCGAACCATCTTTCGGGGAAACTGTTAGCTGATGAAGATATGTATAAGGGCTGACATCAATTTGACGTTTCTGCCCTGTTGAAACCTCAACCTGCCACAATGTTGTAAAACTATCCTGAATCTGAAGATAATAAATCCTGTCACCTTCTGGCGACCAGCCATATTCATGATTTCCCTGAACCCATGCTGGTTTGGCAATCACTGCCCCGTCCCCTTCGACAACTTTTCGGGTTTCACCGGTTTCCAGATCGCAGATCACGAGATCATCCCATTCGCTTTCACACAAAATGTAACTCAGGTAACGCCCATCGGGAGAAAATTGAGGTTGGGAAACGGTGATATTTTCACCGCCCGCAACCATCTCAATTTGTGTTAGGTGAGGTAATGAATCAGGTGACCGTTCAATTTTCGCAAGCTTCAACCGTGTTTCGTCCCATGGCATATTCGGATGATCCCATTCAATCCATGCCAGTGTATTTCCGTTTGGATGCCAGACCGGCTGCATATAAAAATCAGAACCTTCAAGCAATTTGTCTGGCCATAATTTTCCTGAAGTGTCAACAATCCCTAAAAGATCAACATCCCCATCGCTAAACACATAAACCGCCCAATCGCCGTCCGGCGAGATAATTGGAGAGGCAATCTTTCCATAGGATGGAATAATCGGTTTTGAGCGATAGCCTTTCAGTTTTCGTTGATACAATCTACCATCTTTTGTTGTGAAATAGACAGCATCATTCGATAAGCCGAACTCTCCCCCGCCGTATCCGACACCTCCGCGTACCTGTTCGTTGGTTGTTAGTTCCTGGAAAGCATCTCCTTCTGGCTTTCGGATGAGAACGGTTTTACCAGATCGTCCCTCAGACCAAATCAATTCTCCTGTTGGACTAAACTGAACATCGCTAAATTTGATTGTTGTGCTTAATATCTCTGCACTAAGCCAGCTTTTCCAGGTGCCTGGGGTTGCAATTTTCTTATTCACCCTGTAGTAACTCTCCTTTTACACTATAGTTCCTTCGGACGCCAAAGCTTAACCAAAGTTCCTTGAATATCATCATCAATAATTTCTTCCCAATCATGAATTGGCAATTTAATCCATGCCGCTGCTGCAGTAGGTAGCACTTCACTATCCCCGGTCAAATACTGCAATAGTCCTTCTAAAGATGGATTGTGTCCGACAATCAGAATCCGCGAAAAGCCATCTGAAAGGTCAGCAATAACCTCAAGGTAATTCATTGTATCAGCCTGATAAAAATCTTCTACATAATCAACCATATCATCACTGAGTTCTAACGGGTCATATAAAAGTTCTACCGTTTCACGACAGCGAAGAGCAGGAGAAGAAAGAACATAGTCAGGGATAATCCCTTCATTGCAAAGTAATTGTCCCATGATTGGGGTATCTCGCTTCCCTCTTTTTTTTAATGGCCGATCAAAATCAGATAATTGAATATCTTTCCAACTTGATTTACCATGCCGCATTAAAACCAGAGTCTTCAATATTTACCTCCAAATTTCAATAGCCACTATTCAAACCCATTTTACAATTTCACAACTCGATGTTCTAATCTCGCTTTTTCAGCCGCAAATACCATCAGATGCGAAGCTAATGTTTCTTCCGGGCCTGTCAGCACCATATTAAAATCCTGATTGGCAACAGCTTCGATAAAATCATGGATCAAACCAAAGTCCCCGCCGCCATGACCACCCAAAATGGAACCGTCACTTGCTGCGGTCTCAATCTTCTCAACACTATCAGTCAAAAAGTCATACAATTCGATCGTTGATCCATCTGCTTTAATCTCACCTCGTGTACCAAAAATCCGTGTACTGCGATGTTCCTGGCGTGTAAATGCCATCATTGTAAATGTAGCTGTTTTCCCATTCTCGAATTCCATATTCACCACTTGATGATCAACTACATCGTTATCACAATGGTAAACACAACGTCCATAAGGACCAGTCCGAAGGGCATCCATTACCCCATCCATGGTTGTGTCCGAAGTGATAACATCTAGCGGCCATCCCGTGTGCCCCGTCATCAAACATCCTTGAATATAAATCCTTTTCGCAGAATAAGGGCAATTTGATTCAATGGCAGTGGGACAGTCTAAACAACGACTGGCGGCACCATCCGGCGCATTTTCGGGTCGAAAATGGCGCAGAGACCCAAAAGATGAAATTGATTCGCAGTGTTCGCCTATCATGTAATGAATCCAATCAATATCATGACATGATTTTGCAAGCAGCATAAAAGAAGATTCTTCTTCATTCCGCCAATTGCCACGTACGAACGAATGCGCCATATGCCAGAAACCTACAGGTTCAACACGATCAATACCAATCACTTCACCGATCGCGCCCTGGTCAATCAATTCTTTTAACTTGCGAGTGTAGGAAGTATAACGGAGAACATGTGCCACAGCGAAGAGGATATTATTCTCCTTAACTGCCTGTATGATTTTCTTGCAGCCTTCGGCGGTAGGAGCCATTGGTTTTTCCAATAAAATCGCATATCCTTTTTTTGAGAATTCTACAGCTGGTTCTACATGCATCGCATCCTGGGTGGCAATAATGACAGCGTCAGCAAATTTTTCTCTAGCAGCCATATCTTTCCAATCGTTGAAGACATACTCATCAGGGATATCATGATCCCGAATCATCTGATCTCGATAAAAATCACGGGGTTCAGCAACACCAATCACTTTCATGCGCTCAGGGTAAGAAAGCGCGTATTGTGAATATCCCATTCCCCTTGAACCAGCACCAGCTACAATTACTTTGACGGGTTTCATTCTACCTCCAGTATTTCATCATTGAATTATTTAGATTATATCGCAAGCATCACGGATATTCCACAAATCCAACTATTGTTTCAGGATACTGGTCAGTAACCATTAAGAAACCAAACCCATCTAAAATAACGATGCCTTCCCAATTCCTTGCCTTTCCGTCCTCCCGCAATTCCAGACAGATCGGTTCGTCTTTCCCTGCCCCTATTGAGCCACTAGAATCAAATTTCAGAGAAATAATTCTTTCAACGATATTCGGCCCCTGTTCATCAGTTGGC
>CAZQSG010000137.1:0-5302 GCA_964595925.1 uncultured Anaerolineaceae bacterium
GAGTCCAACAATTTTTCAGCTTGTTTTAGAATTCTTTCAACACTTCCTCCTTCGAATGGACGTGAAATTCCACAAATTAAAATCGGCTCTTCCACAACTGCACCAACCAGGAAATTCAATAATTCCAGAGAAGATTCGTCTGCCCAATGAAGGTCGTCCAATACCATCAGTAATGGTTTCTGTCTCGCAATGATGACAAGAACGCGTCGTACAGCAACAAAAACCCGAAGCTGAAATTGTTCAGCATCTAAATCATAAATTCTTTTTCCGGCATTTTCATCGGTAATCGGCATCCCCATTATATATTCAAGGTATGGCAGTACTTGAGCGGTTTGTTCCCCCAGTAAATCTTCCAGAAAAGAACGAAACACCTGATGGCGAACTTCACCGCTAAATTGTTTTAACTGGCAAAAATTGCTAAAGAGATCCTGGAATATCCAGTATGGAATAGATTTTCTATAGGTCAGAGTATGACCCTTCATCACCTGAAGATCCCGAGTAATTGAACGATTAATAGATTCTCGCATCAAGCAACTTTTTCCTACGCCAGCTTCACCCGTCACCAATACAAGGCCACCCTTTTTCTCATTCTCTAACTTGTTAAAGAAACTATCAATCTGCTGGATTTCACGTTCATTTCCAATATAATTATTGCCCAGTTCTTGCAGGCCGCGAGTGGAACCTGGATTCGCTTTTGGGCCAATAACTTCATACACAACGACATGTTCTTTAATTCCTTTAAGGTTTAACAACTCAGGATTGCGAAACTCAAATAAGGGTTCTGTACTGCGGAAAATAGTTTCGCTCACAAGAACTTGATCCGCTTTTGCAATTTCTTCAAGACGATGGGCAATATTCACCGTATCACCAATCGCAGTGTAATTCATCAGGTTATCTGAACCCATACCACCCACAATTACAGTACCATTGTTTATTCCCATATGAAGCTGAAGTTCTTTGTTCTGCAATTCTTCTCGATATTCGAGACTGAGCAATTTAACGTCTTCCATCATATCAAACGCAGAGCGAACAGCTCGTTCAACATTATTTTCATAAGCCAGAGGTGCTCCAAAGAGGGCCATCAACCCATCCCCCGTCAATTTATCAACCATTCCATCATATTTGTAGACATCGTTTGCTAATAACCGGATAAGTTTCTGCATCACCTCAAACAAAATATCCGGTTCGAGTGAAACCGAGAGAGGTGTAGACCCAGATAAGTCGACAAATAATACAGTAACATTTCTCTTCTGCCCACTGGCATCAAGCCCAGCAGCATGGAATCGCTTCAGTAAATCAGTACCCATCAAAGTAACGAGGGGCTGTTGATCTGGCTTCATTTTATTGACTGATTTATTCTGCTCTGATTGTTGGGATCCCAAGGGTGCACCACAATTACCACAAAACCGCATACCAGATGGATTGTGGAAATCGCAGGATTTACAATGTAGATTGATAATATTCATCGCAACTGCCTGCTCACCCTACTTAATTTAAAAAAATAATGACTCAACCTCGTTTTCTTATTGTACACTATTTGCCCACATTACCGCTTACTTTTTTGCATGGTATTAGTATCGGACAATGAAAAAACTGGACAAGCAGATCATTAAAAGAAATAAGCTTCTTTTTCCCGCCCTGTTGAAACCCAGATTAGCATTATGTACGAAAAGAACAACTTCACCACAAGTTGTTCTCCAAGGAAAATAATCACATACCTGCTCTATGCAAACGCTTCCTGACCTCTGAGTTGACAGGCGGAAAAAAACCAATTTCTGCGAAATCATGATATAGTTTCTATCGTGCGTTTCACCAGATCATTTCTAATTTTTAGCTATACTTTTTAGCATGGAAGCCAGTGAACTTTCACTAAGTTTCGTTCAATAATCCAATCATTACATAAAAAGGGTAACGGTATTCTTTCTCAACCATAATCAGAGTCAAGAAACAGGAGTTTCACAAATGCATCTTCACAATAAAAAACAATACGTCAACATCCTGATAGTCTGCTTGTTGCTTATCTTGTTCATTACAGCATGCAGTACCGAACAAACCCTCAACTTAATAAAAACCGACCCAACAGTAACCCCTATCCCGGAAGAACCAGTTGAAGTTGCCAGAACCACATACACAGTAGAACGCGGCACAATCACCCGTATTATTACTTTTTCTGGTCGGCTGGGACCCATAGTTGAACAACAGGCAGCGTTTGAAAGTAGTGGCCGAGTAGGTGACATTTTCTACACAGAAGGGGATATGATACAAGCTGGCGATCTCATTGCATCACTGGATTATCTGGCTGATCTTCAACGTGAAAACCGTTTAAACGAAATATCACTTCGTAAAGCAGAAATTTCCGTTGAACGCGCTCAATATTGGCTGGATGATGCTAATGCCCAGCGCAGTATTAATGAAGCAGTTGTTAAATCCAGAGAGTGGGATCTGGAACTAGCCGAACTCACCCTGGAAGAATTGCAAATACGATTGGGTGAACAGAAAGAAGCTGTGGAAGGCGCAATGCTCCTCGCTCCAATCAGCGGTCAGATCAGTGACCTCTCGATTCGGGTAGGCCAGAATGTTGAATCCTTCAAAAGCGTTGTATCCATTGCTGATATCTCCGAAACAAATGTTCTTGTTGATTCTTACAGTTTGAATAGCGACGATTTATCAGAAGGTATGAATGTATCAATGGTGTTATCACAAAAACCAGAAGACCAAATCACTGGCTTTATCCGTCAAATGCCATACCCTTTTGGAAGTGGTCCCGGACGCGACACAAATAAAAACATTTATATCGAAATGGATAATCCTTCTTATGCAGACTCAATGAAAATCGGCGATAGGTTTGATATCGAATTAATTACAGCTACATCAGAAGACACTCTATGGCTGCCCCCCGCAGCCATTCGTGAATTCGGTGGACGCACCTTTGTTATGATTCAGGATGGCGACATGCAACGCAGCGTTGATATCCAATTAGGTATTAAGACCGGCGATATGGTTGAAGTACTTGAGGGATTAGAAGAAGGGCAAATTGTTGTTGGACAATAGCGAAAGAATTGAAGCATGAAAGGAATTAAACGGCTATTCTCCTTGCTGCAAATTGCCTCCAAACGTATGCTGGCCCAACCATGGCTGGTGGCTGCAAAAACACTCGGACTTTTTGCTGGTATGGTGATGGTGTTTGCAATTCCAGTCTATGCGGATGCTGTCAATTACCGTATCTTTTCCGAAACAACAATTAGCGCGAGTGAAAGTAGTAAATTTCCCCCATTCAGTCAGATGTTCCACTATGTTGGCGCATGGAAAGGCCCTCTGAAATTTGATGAAATTGAAACCGTCAATCACTATTTTGAAAGCGGAGAATACGAAAATGAGATCAACTTACCTTTAAGCTGGTCTGTCAGGTTCATCCGTACTAATAATTTCTCCTTAATCCCGTCTGGCGATTCCTCTTTTAATAGGGGCGACAGCATCGATTACATCAGCCTGGCAAACATTACTGATTTTGAAAATCACATTAACTTGATCAAAGGTAGTTATGACGGTTGGTATGGTCTAAAAAATGGCAGAATTCCTGTCATAATCCATGAAAAACAAGCCGAAGAAACCGGCATTGGAATCGGAGAAGAATTCCTCGTCCATATCATATGGAGAGATGATAATTATGATAAACACACCCTGGACATTCCTATAGTTGTCAACGCAACTTATACCCAAAAGGATGAAAGTTCTGAATTCTGGTATATGGGCAGTACCCTTAGTTTGAAAGATCGCTTCATTATCAGTGAAGAAAATTTCCGCGGCTACCTGTCTGATCATATGGAAAAAGAAATCTATTCCGTAAGCTGGTTTTTTGGTTTTGATAGTTCGAATATTCATTTCAACCAATCAAAAGGACTTAACCAACGTTTAAATAATGCAGGTTTAGAAGCTCAACAAAAACTGATAGGGTTAACCATTCCAGTGTCCCCCCAGGAATCTTTAAATGCTTTCGCTGAAGAAGCAAATACTCTGACGCTCTACCTTTACATCATCTGTGCCCCCATCATTGTCCTTATCTTGATATTTATCGGTATGGTGTCTAAAATCGAAGTCGAGAGTCGTTTGAATGAGATAGCAATACTGCGGAGCCGTGGTGCTACACGCACTCAAATCACATTTATTGAGGGAGTTGAGGCATTGGTACTTGGAATTTTGGCCGCTCTTCTTGCCACACCTGCCAGTTTGTTGGTCACTCGTCTAATTGGATCTACAGAGAGTTTTCTCGACTTTTCATTTGCTGCATCAACACTGCGCATTCAAATAAATTCACCAATGCTCTATACGGCATTAATCCTCGTAACTGTCTCCATCATAGCTCAGATTATCCCAAGCTTAAATGCATCAAAACACACTGTTACCAGCTACAAACGTCAACAGGCACGCCTCATCCAAAAAATCTGGTGGCAGCGATTTTATCTTGATCTTATTCTGCTGGGGATAGTATTTATGGGAATGTATTTACTGCGTGATCTTCAAACCAATACAGAGTACATTCAAAACCTCAGTGAAAACTCTATCCTTTTCTCTTTGTTCTATCTTTTACCTATTCTGTTGTCAATCTCAATCAGCCTGGTTTTCCTGCGCTTCCTTCCTTATTTTCTGGCTATTTTGTCGTGGATCGTGTCAAAAACAGATAATATTAATTTTTTGATGGCTATTCGCTCCCTACACCGGATGCCAAACGCCTATCAAATGCCCCTTATGCTCTTGATAATCACAATTAATATGGCTGTTTTCACAACAACTCTCGCTACCACGATTGGTGAACACCTTCAGGATCAGGTTTTCTACCTCGTCGGATCAGAACTTCGTTTCATTGATTATGGTGAAAACCAGGCTTATAGCGCTGCAACTAATGAGAATAAGAACTGGGCTTTTCTTCCCCCTGAAGTTTATCTTGAAGCCCCGGGGGTGCAATCCGTCTCCCGTCTTGGTGAATACTATTTTATGCCCGATTTCAACGACGCAAAAGCTGGTACTTTTTATGGAGTTGATCGTCTTGGCTTTTCTCAAACCGCTTTTTGGAGAGATGATTTCTCTACTCAAAGTTTTGGCGAATTAATGAATCAACTTGCTTTATATTCCGATGGCGTATTAGTGAACGAAGATTTTCGTCAGCGATACAATTTACAATATGGCGATTTAATTCCTGTGAAGATCAACGTCTTCGGAGATCAACTCGTAACAGAAATGCGTATGGTGGGCAGCTTCAGTTACTTCCCCACCTGGTACCCAGAAAAAGACGGCGACCTTATGG
>CAZQSG010000138.1:0-5299 GCA_964595925.1 uncultured Anaerolineaceae bacterium
TAAATCTGGTGGCTAATACTCTAAATAATGGGTATTATGGGTGGAGCAGAGGCACTATGGATTCTTTCACGCATGTCAATGATGGCCGGCTGGAGTATGGGGATCCATGGCAAAATGCAGGTACCATAGCTTTGCATTATTATTTTTCAAATGTGTTAGAGTATGATGCTTATCGGGTAGCGATTTCTGACATTGGATTTCAAAAGACCTATTTTGAACTGTTTGGAGATCCCTGGCAGGAGGAATTAGAATTGATTCCAGGAAGCCTTGAGCAGCCTTATATGCAATTACCTTTCGAGAAGGATGTTCCCTGGACCTATACCGGAGCTCCTCATACAGGTTGGGGAGATGGCAAACCCTGGTCTGCAATTGATTTTGCCCCTCCAGGAGTGTCTGGTTGTGAACAATCTTCAGATTGGATCACTGCTGTAGCGGATGGTGTGATTGCCCGTACAGCTGTTGGACAGGTTTTTCTTGACCTTGATGGGGATGGAGATGAGCGCACCGGGTGGGTTGTCTTTTATATGCATGTTCGGGGCGATGAAAAAGTTAGAGAGGGAGCCTTTGTGACTGCCGGCTCCGCGATCGGACATCCTTCATGTGAGGGAGGTTCTTCGACGGGTACGCATGTTCATATGGCACGCAAATATAATGGTGAATGGATTACTGCTTATGGTCCACTTGCCTTTGAAATGGAAGGATGGATTGTCAAAAGTAGTGGAGAAGCCTATCAAGGGACATTGGAACGTTACAGCAATGTGGTTACAGCAACAGATTTTTCAGGTGCGCAAAGTCAAATTATTTCTTCTGGCAGCGATTAATGGACTTGTGTTTTTTTGTATAGGCGCTTGTTCTCTTTCTATGCCGATTGATGAAGTCAATTCAGAGAATATTGGCACTGCAATTGAAACCAGGGTACTTGAACAATTCGCTTCAGCAACATTGATGATTGAAATTGAGTCCACAAAGATACTGACAGCGACTGTTGCTCCAACTGATGTATTAATTGAATCCATACCCACCATTGAAACCGAGCAGTGGTTTGAGGAGAATCAATGGCAAAACCCAAATGGAGAGAGTGGCTTTGCTGAAGTGTTGACTATACCTGCCGTTATTTATGCCAGCCCTCAGGATGCGGTGGAAAAAGGATTACCAAAGCGGACACTACCCGGTGATGAGGTGTATGTTTCATTTAATTTGCAAGATTCATATGAAAGTGAAGCGGTCTATGAAGTTGAAGAAGCGGGATGGATGGCAGGGGATCAGTTGTCATTGATTACACCGTCTTCATTTGCAGGCATCACAATTCAAGACGTACCAGTGAATGGATTAGGTTGGGTTGTTGAACCAACCTTCAGCTCCTTCTTTGATGACGGAAATAGTACTCAAAAAAGACATGCTCATTATTACCAACGTTACCAGCTTTTCAAGGTCCTATCACAAGTTACAGATGAACAGGGAGGAACCTGGTATGAAATTGTACCGGGTGAATGGATTTCTGACGATCATTTCTCCTTTGTCCATCTTCGAGAAAACCTTCCTTCTCAAGCCACAAGCCAGCGATGGATTGATGTGAACCTGACTGAACAGAATCTGGTGGTGTATGAAGCAGGAAAACCAATCTTTGCGACATTGATTTCAACCGGCGCAAAACAAGGGTGGACTTATGCCGGGATGTTCACGATTTTTAACATGTTAGAAACACATGATCTTTTTAGTCCAGACCCAAAAGGGATTGGGAATTATTATCTGGAGGATGTACCATGGATTCTATTTTATGAAGGCTCCCTGGCCATTCATGGAGCTTATTGGCATGATTCCTTTGGCTTACCTAACAGTCACGGTTGTGTCAATATGAGTATACGAGACGCAGGCTGGTTGTATGAATGGGCACAGCCATCAGATTATGTGTTCTTGTTTTGGTAGGGTATAATCTCATTCATGGAAAGAAAGACGATACGAATTAAGGCATGGTGGGTGCTGCTTGCTTTTGTTCTGGTTGGGGGGCTATTCCTTTTGAATGCAGGTATTCGAGAACGAGTCCGTTGGAAAATCAGCGAAGTGTATTCAGAAGTGTTTTATGCGTTAAAACCTCCAGAGGAAGCGATATTTATCCCGCAGGAAGCGGAGAAACAGTTGACTTCCACACCGTCAATTACTGCAGCAGCAACGACTATGGTGACAGCGACAAAACCTGGAGAACCTACAGCTACACCCTCTCCAACGAAACTGCCAACACTCACACCAACCGCATTACCTGACTCGGTGGTGCTTGAAGGAGTGACGTTTACCGATCAACATAGAAGGTGGAATTATTGTGCCCCAGCAAATCTGACGATGGCGCTTTCTTATTGGGACGTTGTGATTACTCGAGATGAAGCAGCTGCTTACCTTAAACCTGAGGATGAGGATCGCAATGTAAAACCGTATGAGATGGCTAATTTTGTTAACGATCAAACAGATTTGGGAGTGGCCGTTCGTAGTGGTGGTGATCTGGGTGTGCTCAGACGGCTTGTGGCTGCTGGTTATCCGGTTCTCATTGAGAAGGGATTGTACATGCCGCGAACGCCTGGCAGCATCCAGATTCTCTGGATGGGGCATTATAATTTAATAGTGGGTTATGATGCAGAAAAAGAAATTTTTATCACACATGATTCCTATCTATCTCCGCCAGAGTATGAGTTATTTTTACCCATCAGTTACGAGGATTTAATTTCTCAATGGCGTAGTTTTAACTACATTTTCATGGTTGTGTATCCGATAGAAGACCAGGCAACAATATTTTCGCTGCTTGGAAATTATGCGGATGCTACCTGGGCACAGCAGCATGCTTCTGAAATTGCACTGGATGAAATGGAAACATTAACAGGCGAGGATTTGTTCTTTGCAAAATTTAATTATGGCAACAGCCTGCGTCTATTATTCGACTATGGTCCGGCAGCTGTTGCCTTCGATGATGCGTTTGCAGTTTATGCTGAACTTGACCCAAATCGGCGGCCCTGGCGAATGATGTGGTATCAGACCGGTCCTTATTATGCTTATTTTTACACAGGCCGGTATCAGGATGTGATTGATCTGGCAACTACTACGATTGATTCTTCCAGCAAGCCTTATATCGAAGAAAGCTGGTATTGGCGCGCCCAGGCAAAGCTGGCACTCGGTGATACTGAGGGTGCTATTGCAGATTTTGAGGAGAGTTTGAAATATCATCCTGGTTTTCAACCAAGTTTAGAAGCGTTGGCCTTGTTGGGATATGTACCGTAGACGTGAAGATCGGTGGAACCGTATTTTTGTACTCCTCATTTTTGTGATGCTGGCGGTAGTAGCGGCAGATCGGATTATTGAGAAGAGGGATGGTTTCTCCTTTCTGCAGAGCTCAGTGGTTCCCTCAAATATCCTCCCTGATTCAACCGCTACTGTCGGGTTAGCGGAGGAAGAAGAATATCTATTTCTCCCGCCAACAGAAATTCCTGTTACACCCAGTCCAACAATGACACAGACAGTGGTTCCCACTGCAACTTTGTCAGCAATTGCGATTGATGCAGCTCAATGGAACACTCTGGAAAGTAACCCCGAAGCATTTACACGACCTACTCCTTTGGCGGGAATAGGCGGGGTAATTACCAAGTGTGATGAACCCCATAAACGTTACCGTTATGCTCTATATGGATTGGCTTCTTCCAGTTACCGCTCACTAACTGGCTCTTT
Source organism: uncultured Anaerolineaceae bacterium (assembly GCA_964595925.1). Taxonomy (GTDB): domain Bacteria; phylum Chloroflexota; class Anaerolineae; order Anaerolineales; family Anaerolineaceae; genus SpSt-1165. The sequence goes on from CAZQSG010000138.1 coordinate 3,709, forward strand.
AAATTATCTGCCGATTGATTTGAATCCAACAGAACTGGCCTATGAAGAGGGTCTGATTCAGAAAGCTTTGCCAGAGACTTTTCTTAATTCCTTCTCACTTCCTGAAACGTGGTTATCAGATCGATTATTCACAATATTGGGTGTCTCCTCTGATTTGCATTCGTTAGTGATAGATCGTTTTGGAGACGATCGTGGAATTTACTGGATCAATTTTGAAGATTCTAAGCCAACTCTGGTGATGAGCCTGTCGACACCGATTGAGGAGGCAGTCCATTATCCAGAAAGCGGATGGATAATGATTGAAGTGGTAGAAGAAAATACTCTTCACAATCTCTATCTGATTGATCTCACTACAGGACAGCTTTCCTCACTCACGCCCTATCAATCGGAAAGCGCAAGGCATGGGAGAATTTCTGCCGATGGCAGTCGATTGGCTTATGAAACAGATGAAGGAGTGTGGGTCATTAATATTGATGGCTCATTTGCCAGCATGGCAATCACGGGAGCTACCTTGCCAGAATGGTCTCCGAAAAACGATCGTCTGGTGGCATTGATCAATGGGCGGGTGTATTTTTCCAATTTGGACAGAAGTGATCCACAGCTGGTGCATGATGTTTTTGGAAAAGTGGTAACAGCGGAATCAGCACAATGGCAGCCTGACGGCAAGCACTTGATTCTCTTGAAAAAGACAATCAGTTTCTGTGAATGGGTGAGTTATGAGATCAGTTCGGGTCGAGAAGACATATTGTTTCAATTTCCCAAAGAACAGTGTCAGGCCATGTCGCCTATTCAATTCTCTCCTGATAAGAACTGGTTGATTGGATCGGTACCTGCGGGGTTGAGCGATGGCCTTGAGCCTTTTGATGTGGTATGTGATCTTACTGGGAACAAGGGATGTTTCGCTTTGCAATTATATCGTGGTACTTATTTTTGCCATGGAACAGTCTGGTCAGACCTTGCACCCGATTTCGAATGGACTTTCAACGAGACGAATGAAGGCTGGCATGTGGTTCAGCAGATCAGTCAGGTTCGCATTACCGAAGGACAATGGTCAGGTGTTTCTGTCGGAGATTTTCCGGTGATTGCATCTCCTGGTGCACTTGGAATTGATGCGGATCGGTATCGGTATCTAGAAGTTGTGATGAAGGTATCAGCGGGGCATCACGCGACGGTATATTTTTCAACAATAGTGCAGCCTCAAATTGACGACACAAAATCTTTCCAGTTTCCGCTTCAAACTGATGAAGAATTTCATCGCTATGTGATTGATTTGTGGGAAGTTAGAAACTGGACTGGCGTAGTAAATCGCATCCGAATCAGACCTGGTGATGTTGAAAACGCCAGGATCGTAATTGACTCGGTCAGGGTCTTTACAGGTAATTAGGTGGGTAAATTATCATTACTGAATGCGCATCTGGAAGTGAATTAACCGGGCATTCGAAGAAGCTTTGTGCCGATGTGTTTTCGAGTTATCTCAATCTCCATAAAATCTTCGGCAAGATACACTGGGCCATGAAAAACGGCTTGAGCGTCCAGTAAAATTTTTCGCAGAGCCTTTCCTCGAGCTCCATAATGAACCAGATAAAGTTCT
>CAZQSG010000139.1:0-5205 GCA_964595925.1 uncultured Anaerolineaceae bacterium
TGATTTTCTCTAGTATGATTACCATACTTCTACCATATTTCATCTGCCACAACTTAAAAAGTGGAATATAATAAGGTTTGATGACATCAGCATCAAAAAGAATTGATACAATAATTTGAGCAATGAGTATTATTATTTTTCTGTACACCATCAGTCAAATTCGTTCAACAAGGAGTTTGGAATGCCCGCAAAGGGAAAAATTGAAGTAAATGATTTTTATTGCAAAGCCTGTGGGTTATGTGTATCCGCATGCCCCACTCAGGTTATCCGTCTTGCCCCGGACCGCATAAATGCACGTGGTTACCATCCAGCAGAACAATTTAAAGATGGCTGCATTGCGTGTGGCATCTGTGCCACTATTTGTCCGGATGCTGCGATTACTGTGTTTCGACTAACAGAAGTTGAAGAAGCATAAGGAGTAGAAAATGGCAAAAGAATTAATTAAAGGAAACATAGCATTCGCAGAAGCAGCTCTCCGTGCCGGGCTACAGTCCTATTTTGGCTACCCAATTACCCCCCAGACTGAAGCACTGGAGTGGCTTTCGGGTCGCATGCCTGAACTGGGTCGTGTCTTTGTGCAAGCCGAGAGTGAACTTGGAGCCATTAATATGGTCTATGGAGCTGCATGCACAGGCACCCGCACAATGACCTCTTCTTCCAGCCCCGGCATCAGCCTTATGCAGGAAGGTATCTCCTATATCGCTGGTTCAGAAGTACCGGTGGTAATCATCAATGTTATGCGGGGCGGACCCGGACTCGGCAACATTGCCCCAGCGCAAAGCGACTACACCCAGGCAGTACATGGCGGCGGTCATGGTGATTATCCGCGAATCGTCCTTGCTCCAGCAAATATTCAGGAACTGATCGATATCACCTATGAATCTTTTGATATCGCCGAACGTTACCGCTGTATAGTTTTCATCATCCTTGATGGCAGCATGGGACAGATGATGGAGCCGGCAGAATTACCTCCTTTCCGCGAATTAAAAACTGACATCCCTGATTGGGCAGTTGTTGGTGCAAAAGGCCGCAAACCCAACCTGATTTGCTCCCTAAATATTGGTGCGCCTGAACATGAAATAGTCAATATGCGCTTATATAACACCTGGAAAAATATAAGAAAAAATGAAATCCGCTATCAAGAATATTATATGGATGATGCGGAATATGTTATCGTTGCCTATGGCACCTCGGGTCGCATTTCTTTAAGTGCGGTGCGTGAAGCCCGCGCAAAGGGCATTAAAATCGGTCTCTTCCGCCCCATTTCTCTTTCTCCTTTTCCTGAGGCAACGCTTGAAGCGCTCAGTAAAAATGCAAAAGGAATGCTGGTAGTGGAAATGAGCACCGGTCAATTACTCGATGACGTTCTTCGAATAACAAAAGGTCAATGTCCAATTCAATTTTATGGCCGTGCTGGTGGGCCCGTTCCGCTGCCAGAAGAGATTCTCAAACAGATTGATCTGATGGTGGATGAAGGAATACCTACCGATATTCATCCTCGTGATCTATGGTTCGAACGTCTTACCGCTGAACTGGGACTGACTTACGAAAGTTAATGGAGGAAAAAATGACTGTAATCCAGGAACAAATTATATATAAACGGCCAGATTCATTAACGGATCTGCAAACTACTTACTGCCCAGGCTGCACCCATGGGATTGCCCACCGTCTTATTGCTGAAGTAATTGATGAAATGGGCATTCGAGATAAAACAATCGGTGTCGCCCCTGTGGGCTGCTCAGTCTTCGCTTACCGTTTCTTTGATGTAGACTTTGTTGAAGCCTCGCATGGCCGCGCCCCAGCAATGGCTACTGGCATCAAGCGCTCTCGACCGCAAAATTTTGTCTTCACCTACCAGGGTGATGGTGATCTCGTCTCGATTGGTATGGCTGAAATTACACATGCAGCCGCACGTGGCGAAAATATCAGTGTCATCTTTATCAACAATGCAAATTATGGCATGACGGGAGGACAGATGGCCCCCACCACACTGCCCGGGCAGAAAACAACCTCCAGCCCATACGGTCGTGATGTCGAACTGGCAGGTTACCCGATCAAGATGTCAGAACTGGTCGCCACACTGGAAGGCGCAAGTTACGTTGTCCGCCGCAGCCTGCATGATGCCCGTCATATCCGACAGGCGAAGAAAGCCATCCGCACTGCCTTCGAAGTACAGGAACATGGTCTTGGTTTCGCAATGGTAGAATTGCTCTCTACCTGCCCTACCAACTGGCGTATGACCCCACCTGACGCAATGAATTGGCTCAAGGACAACATGGTTCCAGCCTATCCATTAGGTGATTACAAAATTCACGAAGCCGTTAAAAAAGCCGGTATTTAGGAAAGCGAGGAGGATTAAATGCAGAATGAAATTATTGTCTCCGGTTTTGGTGGACAGGGTGTCATGTTTGGTGGACAGCTATTAGCTTATACCGCTATGGACCATGACCTCCATGTGACATGGATTCCATCTTATGGCCCCGAAATGCGCGGAGGTACAGCAAACTGTACTGTCATCGTAGCGGATGAAGAAATTGGTTCTCCTCTGGTGAGAACCCCTCAGGCTGTGATCGCGATGAATCTGCCATCCCAGAATAAATATGAACCACTTATCAAACCTGGCGGATTCCTTATTGTCAATGCCTCATTGATTAACAATTATGCCACACGAGAAGATATTACTATCCGAAATATTCCAGCGAATGACCTGGCAGATCAAGCGGGAAATCCGAAAAGTCTAAATATAGTAATGCTGGGAGCCCTGCTCAAAGTACTACCAGTTTTCTCACTCGATGCCCTCATTGAATCCTTAAACGTCCACACACCTGAACGTAATAAACGGTTTATTCCCGCGAACATAAAAGCCTTATATTTAGGATACAACTTCACTGAATAACCATAATGAAACTCAGCGCAATCGCGCTGAGTTTCATTCGATCTAATCTACCACACAATATTAACCTTTCAGGCTCTCCCGAAAACCTTTAACACTTCATTTACACAAATTTACAACACCAATTATTCAATTCAAATACAATTTAACCATAAGACAACACGTAATCCACATTGCTCTGCTGAAAAATTTGGAACCTGTTTCCACACCATTTTTGCATTGTCATCATCTAGAAGGGAGTTATTATGCACACGGTCAAACAAAATGACGCAAAATCATTGGATAATATTATTGCATTAATTTTGGGTGGCGGTGCTGGAACACGTCTTTTCCCTCTCACCAAACAACGTGCAAAACCTGCTGTCCCGATTGCTGGAAAATATCGATTGATCGATATTCCTATCAGCAATTGTATTAATTCAGGCATTCCTTACATCTCTGTCCTGACACAATTCAACTCAATCTCCCTGCACCGACACATCACCCGATCCTATAACTTTGACGATTTCTCAAAAGGCTGGGTGCAAATTTGGGCAGCAGAGCAAACCACAGGCAACATGGATTGGTATCAGGGAACGGCAGATGCTGTACGGAAACAAATATTCGAGATCAAAGCAGCTCGCTGTGCTTACACCTTGATTCTTTCTGGTGACCACCTCTATCGAATGGACTACAGTAAACTGGCGCAGTTCCACTGGGAAAACGATGCGGATGTCACAGTTGCTGTTCAGCCCATTCACAAAGATGATGTCTCCCGCTTCGGGATTCTCAAGCGAACGTCTGATGGTAAGATTACAAAATTCAGCGAAAAACCGAAAGACCCCAAAGTTCTGAGGGGCCTGGTTTCACTGGATGATAATGAACGTCCTTATCTCGGTTCGATGGGCATCTATATGTTCCGAACAGATCTTTTGATTGAATTGTTAGAAGAGAATCAAGATGACGATTTTGGCAAACATATCATTCCTTATGCCATAGACAACTCTACTGTGTATGGTTATTCCTTTGATGGTTATTGGGAAGATATCGGAACAATACGTTCATTTTACGACACAAATCTGGCTCTCGCGAAGCGTGATGCTCCTTTTAACTTCTTTGACCCTGAAGCTCCAATCTACACCCACTCACGGTTTTTACCAGGCTCAACAATCGAGCACTGTACTATCGAAAATGCACTCATTGCGGATGGCTGCCAGATTCAAGACTCTGTAATTCGAGATACCGTGATTGGTGTCCGCAGTCAAATTGGGCGTGGGGTTCACCTTTCTAAAAGCATCATCATGGGCGCTGATTATTATGACAGCCCTTACCTGCGAAAACCTAATACACCTCCTATCGGAATTGGGAACGGCTCACAAATTGAAGGAGCCATAATAGATTTAAACGCTCGGATCGGTGAACATGTTGTCATCCGCCCTTTCCCGATGGATACAGACATCGATAATGAACTATATTCTGTCCGCGATGGTATTGTTATCATCCCAAAAAGTACCATCCTTCCAGACGGCATGCGTATTGAACCGGAAGAAAGAAAGGGATAGAAGGACCGTTAATAAATCGGTAATTGAGCCTTGATCGGTTTATAAGAAAACCGATGAATCTCGCAAATACCATAGACTTTCAATGCCATTTGGTGCATGCGGGTACCATACCCTTTGTGCCTTGCAAACCCATAATCAGGATAGCGCGTTTCCGCTGCCATCATCCAGTGGTCACGTGAGACTTTTGCTAAAATTGAGGCGGCGGCGATACTCAATGAGATACTATCACCAAAATTCACCGACTGCTGCGGCAGTGACACTGTCTTCAACTGTACCGCATCAATTACCAGCGCCTGCGGGGGTGGAATCAATTGAGATATCGCTCGCTTCATTGCAAGTTTCGTTGCAGGGACTATCCCATACGCATCAATCTCGATATTTGACGCAAAACCAACACCCCAGCTCAGAACATGCCTCTGGATAACTGAATACAACCGCTCTCTCTGTCGTGGAGTCAACTGCTTGGAATCCCTCACGCCTTTGAGTTTCTTTGAAATATCTTTCGCCCGTGAGAGAATCACTGCACCAGCTGTTACAGGTCCTGCCCATGCTCCTCGTCCAGCTTCATCCAACCCGGCAACAATCGAGAACCCTTCATTCCAAAAAACCTGCTCTAATTTCAACGTTGGACTTGTGTTAATTGTCATAAAGATAATTATAAGTCAGGATTAACAACCTTTATGCGTTTAAACTCACAATTATTCCTGTTCAAAACCTTTCTTTTCGCTATGAGAATCAGACATTTAGGCAACAAATGGCGAATCTGGTCGT
>CAZQSG010000140.1:0-5092 GCA_964595925.1 uncultured Anaerolineaceae bacterium
ATGATTACCGCCACTATTCTTACTTTAGCTTCTATTCAAAAAACTGCGGAAGGCACGTTTTTTTGATGAAGTCCCTCCCAGTAATAATTGAGGTTTTGTGTTCAGCTAAATAGATTCAGTATAATAATTTGCCGCACTCCTTCTCATGGTTAAAACAATAATACTCTATCGGTTTCAATAGAGTATTATTTATTAAGAACTGATGGAAAAAACAGAAAAACAAACCGGCAGGATAATTTATACCTTCTGATTGATCTTGCATCCTGCGAGGGAACAAGAAGCACATTGCGAATTTGTAACGTAATGCTCCTTTTCAATAGACTCTTCCGCAAGATACCCCATTCTGCGCAAAGTCATCAACATACCTTTCAACACAGATTGCTCCGTGTTAAGCTCCCTGCAAAGATAATTAATTTCCAACGGGCCATTTTCTTTTTCAATGATTTTGATTAATTTAGTAAGCATCACCTTTATCCTAAGCCCAACAATAATCCCGATTGAAAAACGACAACAGACACAACCCAGGCCAGAACCAATTGACCAATGACGCTGTACCACATGATACGTGAGCCAAACTCCTGCCGGGTAGCCGCGACGGCAACCATACAGGGGGTATAAAGCAGGGTGAAAAGAAGGAAGCTCATGGCAGCTAGTTTACCGTGTCCATTGCTGGTACTCTCAAACCCTTCTTCAATCGCTACCATCAAGCCCAGCGGTTCTTCTTCTGCTTCTTCTTCAAAGAGATTGATGCCGACAATAAGCGGAATCGAACGGATGGTATCCCAGGTGGCGTCAAAGAACGAAGTGAAAATTGAAGCCACATCTTCAAAAAATGTTGGCGTTTCTTCTGCTTCTTCTGCTTCAGCCACATTGTAGACCTGGCCCATTGTGGATACAACTACTTCTTTGGCCACAAAACCAGTAATAAGCGCGCCACTGGCTTCCCAGCTGCCAAAACCTGCTGGGTGAAAGACTGGAGTGAAAAGGGAAGAAACGGAGGCAAATGCGCTGTCATCAATATCTGTATCTGCAAAGGATCCATTACCATTGACCGGTATCGCTGACAGTATCCAGATGACAATACTGGTGATCATGATCAAAGTCCATGCTTTTCGTACGAAATGTGAAGAGCGTTCCCACATATGCGTCCAGATGCTTCTTAAGGTTGGCATACGGTAAGGGGGAAGTTCCATCACAAAAGTTGCTGCTTCATCAGATTTAAAGAGTGTTTTCTTCAGCACAAAACCGAGCAGGATAGCGGTAATGATTCCGATCAAATAAAGAGAGAAAATGACCGTGCTGGCGTTCTCAGGGAAGAATATAGCACTAAAAAGTACATACACAGGCAGCCTTGCGCCACAGCTCATAAATGGAACGAGCAGGCCGGTCAGAATTCGATCACGTTCATTCTCAAGAGTGCGTGTTGCATAAATCGCTGGAACAGTACAGCCAAAACCAATGATCATGGGCAAGAAACTCTTTCCGTGCAAACCTAAGCCATGCATGGGACGATCCATCACAAAGGCTGCGCGCGCCATATAGCCAGAGTCTTCCAGAATGGCAAGTGCTAAATAGAGCATCATCATCACAGGGAGGAACACCAACACACCGCCAACGCCAGCAATAATTCCATCTACTATTAGGGATTCCACCCAGCTGCTGCCTAGACCGATCCAGCCTAAGATGGACACAACCCAGTTAGTGATTGGCCCACCAATGACACCATCTACCCAATCGAGATATGGCCCGGCACCGTCTGTGGTAAGTTTGAATACCGCCCACATCAGCGCAAGGAAGATCGGAATCCCGAGGAACCGGTTGGTGACTACTTTGTCAATCCTGTCAGAAAGCGAAACAATCTTCTGCTTCGGTTTCTTAACAGCATTTTGCATTATTTGATGAATAAATTGATAACGCCCTTCAGCCAGCTGCGTTTCAAATGAAAATTCAGTATTTGCAAGGAGGGGCTTTCGAATCCTGTCGGCGGCTTCAATTAAAGAATGTTCAGAGTCTTTGCTGAAACGCTCAAGAATATCTGAATCTTTTTCCAGGAGCTTGATTGCCAGCCAGCGCGGGTTGAATTGTTGTGCAAGACCACTGGTTTGTGTTGTGATTTCACTGAGTTTTGTAATGCTTTCATCAAGTAAGGGATTGTAAGAAACCAGGGAGCGCCTGTGTTCAGTTTGGTTGGCAAGGTTTATCATGGCCTCTTTAAGTTTTCCAAACCCTTTTCCTTCACGCGCCGTCATGGTTATCACAGGCACATTTAATGCTTTTGACAATTTGTCTTTGTCAATAGACATTTGATTCTGAGTGGCGAGGTCCATCATGTTCAGCGCAAGGATAACAGGTACACCTAATTCGAGAACCTGAAGCGTTAAGTAAAGATTGCGTTCCAGATTTGCAGCATCAACAATAGAAACTACAACATCAGGGTTTTGTTCCAGGATGAAATCACGAGCAATCTTTTCTTCCTGTGAATAAGCTGTAAGACTGTAGGTTCCGGGGAGGTCAACAACTGTGAAGTTGATATCCTGATATTGAAAATGGCCTTCTTTTTTCTCAACAGTTTTACCGGGCCAGTTACCAACGTGTTGATGACCACCGGTAAGGTTATTAAAAACGGTAGATTTACCGCAGTTTGGATTGCCGGTGAGGGCAATGGTAAGGTTTCTCATTCTGCTTTTCTCCTAATGTTTGAAAAATTTATGAGAACGTTTGCCTTGTCTCCTAAAATGACGGGAGTGAAGTTGTGTGTCCTGTAAATCTGGGGACAGATTACCAGAAGGTGGCTGCACCAGAATATGATGTAACATACCGCGTCCTACGGCAACACGAGAACCTTTGATTTTAACAATCGCAGGGCCGCCCATCTGATTGGTGACCATGTGAATAGAGACACCAGGAACAAAACCCATTGCCTCTAGCCGTTGCCGAACCCTGTGTCCGCCACGGAGATAAACAATTTCGACTTGTTCACCATCCTGAATCATGCTCAACATCATCATTTTGTCATTTCCAGCATGATGAGTTCTGCTTCCTTCATACGCAAGCTAAGGCAATATCCCTTGACTTCAATTTCCAGAGGATCGCCGAGTGGTGCTTTTCGGATCATTGTGATTATAGTACCTGTCACAAGCCCCATATCCAATAATCGTGTGCGAAGCTTTCCCTGGGCATTAAGTGAAATAATTTTGCCGAATTGTCCAGGTTTGAGTTGATCTAAGCTGGTATTGTCCATTTTCTTCTCTCCAGTGTTATAATTAACGTATATGATGAGGAATAGTTAGTATATAATTTATTTATTCATTAGTATATAATAATTGCTGGAATAATGCAAGAATCTGTACCTGCTATTTTTTATAAACACCTTACAAGAACTATGCAAAAAGTGACCAGAATGGAAGAAAAGAAAAAACCTGAAGTAACGTCGATTGTAGAAGATTATCTGGGGGTGCTTTTGACATTGGAAAGAGATCAAATGCCAGCCACCGGGGCAGTATTGGCAAAACATCTATCAGTGTCACCACCGACGGTTACAAATACATTTAAACGAATGAAAAGAGATGGCTTGATTCTTATGGATGAAGTAAAAAAAGTGCACCTCACCGATTTTGGGCGAGAGATTGCAGAATCAGTTATGCGGCGGCATATGTTAACCGAATGGTGGCTGGAAAATACTTTAAATGTGCCCTGGTCAGAGACTCATCTAGAGTCTCATGATATTGAACATGCGCTTTCAAAAAATATTGAGAAAAGATTGCAAGAACTCATCAAAACAGTAAAAACTTGCCCTCATGGCAACCCGCTCCCGGGATATGAAAACTACGTGCAAAACTGGACCCCTCTGTCGCAATTTCAGCAAGGAGAGCAGGGAATTCTTCGTCGTATTCACGAATTTGGTGAAGATCACTCCGAATTATTAAAGCACCTTGAACAACATGAGTTTTTTCCCGGGGTAACCTTTACTGTGAAGGAAGTGCTGCCATTCAACCAGACAATGACGATTGACACCGCACATGATTCAATTACACTCGGTCTTGCTTCAATAAAATATTTGTTTGCAGAAAGAAGCTGAGTGAAGGGGATCAATACAACTTAACAATAATAATTCCAGGCATCATTTATAAACTGCATGTGATTATTCAGAATATGTCTTACGTGCGTTTGAATATCAATACTGCCTATCGCTTCATTGACATGAGGGAACAGGTCAGTTTCTGCTGAATATTGCTGATTGGAGCACCTTGCATTGGATCAGATTCTAGTCTACATTCAAGTGATTGTGCTAAGTTCTTTCTGTAAATTTCTGTTGAATTATCTGGCGGTCTGTTAGGAATCAATTGTAAAAAAAAAACTGCATCCCCACACATTACTCTGCTTTATGCGATATAGAACCTGATAAGATCACGATAGCCTGTACTCAGAGAAATTCAAAATTCACGAAGTATTTGCGGATGCCAACGCCTTTTTTCATCGGGAAGTGATACCGTCAGCGTCAATATGCTCGCCTCCATCACAAATTTAATGTGTTGACTACATTCAAACCCAGAGGGCTGGTTCGCGGCAATCAGGCAAATCGTTTGGCGAAAAAAATAGTTGCTCTTCTTGATTCTCAGAATGATGCGGTATTGGAAGGGTTGGTGGAACTGTGGAGTAGGAAAAGGGGAGCGCATTGGTGGGTGCTGCTTTTTCTGACTTGCGGAATAATGTGCGCTTTTGTCATGATGATTAAGGAGGATATCAATGTTCTGTCTGTCATCGATTCTTTTAAGATGGAAGAACAGCTGTTATGGGACAACTTTACACCGTAATCGCTTATGATTGCATCAAGATCAATCTAAAACAAGGAGTAGGGGATTAGGAATGAAAACCCAATAGCCATTTGCGTTACGAAATACTTTGCATGCAGATGAGTTCATGAAATCTTTAGAACTTATTACATGCTCCTTATTTCTAAGGTGACAGCATAGTGATAATAAACAATTCGTTATTATCACTATGGGTTTATTCTGAGAACAAAACTCCCCAATTTAGGAGAGTTTTGTATGGGCCCACCAGGATTCGAACCTGGGACCAACCGGTTATGAGC
>CAZQSG010000141.1:0-5080 GCA_964595925.1 uncultured Anaerolineaceae bacterium
AACTTTTCTACAACCGCATATATTGGGTTTGTGATTAATCTGTCATGATAGTGATACGAAAAGCCTAATTCATTTTCTGATAAAGTAACTTTTATTCCTTTAGAGTATCTTTATCATCTCGCATTTTCCGCAATGTTGAGAAATCCACTGCCTCACTCAAAGCAGATACTATCCATTGATTCAAGCTAACCCCGTCTGCTTCTGCAATTTCAACCAGTTTGCGATGCAGTGATTTTGGAACCCGGGTGTTGAATTTTCCGCTGTAGTCTTCATCCTCCCTGGGTTCAGGAATGGGTTCGCCCTCTTTCAGTTCGACCTCTAACCAACCAAGCATAGCGTCATCAATCATTCGTATCGCTTCTTCAGGTGTTTCACCCTGACTCATGCAGTTGGGAAGCTCTTTAATGCGTACAAACCAGCCACCATTATCTTCTGGAATTAATTCTCGAGTATAAGGTAAGCTCAAATAATATTCAATTGATTTATTCATGATTTATTAATCCTGATTATTTTGTTCGTTTTCTCTAATTTCTTCAATAATCCTCAAAGCGGTCTTAACGATCCTAACTGCTAGTGGCTTCTGGCTAATCGGTATAAGGAAAGTGCGATAACCTTCTCTTTTATACTGTTCGTGATCGCCCCTTGTTCTTTTATATTAAAAGCCATACTCTTGAAGAAGCTGTATTAACTCTCGCGGGTTTACATTTTTGGGGTTCCTTTTTAATTTGTCATACAAATCCATTGATCCCTTTTTATAGTACTATTTATCAAATAAAATACCAGTCCTTGTGACATGAATCCAAAATGTTACCCATTTTGATGTAGTAATACCCTGGAACAAACATCTTGTGAGACCTTTGTTATTTTTCATTCCCTCTAAAATGTACTTCTTTCAGTTTCTCATAATTCAGACATAGGTGAAACCATCATCATTGTATCAAAGAAAACCTGATCAATGACACTTTCTTCTCGCACAATTTTTACGATGGTCAGGCAGGTTCGTCCTTCATCACCCTGAGATATAATAGCTTAGTATTGAATTCACGATGGAAAAGAATGATACACAAAAGGAGAAGACCATGCCTGATTTAAAGAATAAGGCCACTTTGAAAGATTATCAGCGTTATGTTCATGAGCTGGAGGTAGAGCGCGGTTTTATCGATCAAACTGTATTGATGAAATGCCTCATGATGGGAGAAGAAATGGGAGAGCTCTTCAAAGCGATCCGCAAACAGGAGGGTATCAAACTTGACCAAGCCAGTGTCAAAGTGGGCACCATTGATGAGGAATTAGTTGATCTCTTTATTTTCGTTTGTTCCATCGCCAACAAATATGAGATTGACCTCGAAGCAGCTTTTCTTAGCAAAGAAGAAATAAATAAGCAGCGATTGTGGTCATAAGAAATCGAAATGAATCAGGAATTCAGAACATATTTTCTGACGATTTCAGGGGTTGACAGGTGTCCGATCATATTCGTAGATGTAGTAACAGCCATCCCAGATTGGTGAATCGGTAAAGCAGCGCGTAAACATATAACCGCCCTCGAATAATTCCTCAATCTGAGCCATATCATCGGTGCGGATATCGAGGAAGAAGAATGTTACCCGATCCCCCACCTGCTCTGGTGTTTCGGGTGCCTCACCCCACGGGCCGGTCATACTGGTAAAAGTCTCTATCTCTGGCACTAAAAAGGGCAACGCAGGAATGGACTCATAGCCGAACTGGGGGTAACCGAAGAAAATGACTTCCCGATCAGGCTCTTCGGTAGCCCGCAGGTACTGAGCGAAATCATTGGCCAGTAATGTGTGCAGCCCGCCAAGGGTGTCCATTGTGGGGTAGGTATTCAGGTAAAACCAACCATCTTTCGCCACCAGGATGAGCGTGATGAGGATCGCTATCCATCGGACATTGAACGTACGTTTATTGAGAAGTAGTTTGAAATAGTTCAGACCTTCAAGAAGACCGATAGCGGAGATGATGCTGAAAACGGGCAGTGCAGCTGTATAGCGGTGTGAAGCGGGTGCATCGATACTCAGCATAACACTGAGCAAAATCGTTGCCATCCAGCCAAAGAGGATCAATATCCGTTCATCACGAAATTTCTTAATAATCAGCTGAATGGTCAGAATGATGAAACCCAGGGCAAATAAAAGACCGGTCGGGATGGTAATTGCCGGTGTACCGGCCTCATAGTAGCCGTTGACCGGAGTGATGACAATCCCTTTGATCGTGTTGAGGAATTGCTGCAGGAAAACACCTGCAATGGTTCTTCCCTCCTGCTGTTGAACAGCGAGCCATCCACGATTAAAAACAGAAACTCGTGTAAACGGTTCACTAAAAACTTCAGGATGCAGAGAATAACAATAGTATAGGGGCATCATGATCACAATACCGAGCACAAACATCATGGTAATCGCGCCAAGTTCCTCTTTCGTTTTTTTGCGGTCAACCAGAAAAAAGATAAGCAGGATGACCAGAGCTAGAGGAATCAGGACGCGTGAGGTTGCATAAAAATATTGGGAAAAACCGAGGGCCAATCCTGCAATCGCATAACTGAAACGGCGGCGGTTTTTCCACCCATCCCAAAAGAAACCGACCACAAGCAAATAGAAAAATGGATCCCAGATATTATTCAATCCAATGCGGCTCATATGATTATGAAGTGGAAAAACGCTCAGCAGCAAAGCTGCGATAATAGCGGTTGGTTCGTCAAACAGCTGCTTGGTGATGAGATATAAAAAGGGAACGGTCAGCGAACCGATGAGAACAGAACTCATGCGCACCCCTGCCGCGTTCTGTCCTAGCAGTCGAATAAAGAGCGATTGAATGAAGGGGTGCATGGCGGGGAAGGAAAACCACCCGGTGATAAAAATATTGTTCTTTTCTCCGGTGATAAAATTCAGGGCGTCTAACGCGGAACCACTTTCATCACCATTCAGCAGGGCCGGAATGCTTGAGATATTGACAGCCCGCATTAAGAAGGCAAAGAAAAATAAACTGACAAAAATGCAGGCTGTTTTCCACGAGAAGGAGACCTTTTTCAGACTGGAAAATTCAACCAGCGAGGTAATGGCAAGCAGTGCGGCAAAAACCCAGAGAATGATTCCCCAATAATCTTTGATCAATGCCTGATCACCAATAGCAACACATCCAAAAAACGAAATCAAAAGGATGAGCGGAGCAAGAATGTATTTTTGATTTTTCTCAAAAAAAGCACGCACTTCATTATCAACGGCCATTGTAAACAGCCTCCCAGACCTGATTATTTAATTGTGGCAGAAAATTAATGAGAATTGACGCAGAGTTCCTAATGAAGAACCAGTGAATATGAAGATTATAATATAAACAGGATAAATAAATGCAGGCGCAAATCCTTTCTGTTGGATTACAGAATAGAAAAGCCGCTGCCGGGCTGAATCTGCATCGAGCACGGTATTTCTGAAATGTTTGAAAGATTCTCGCTATTTATGGGGCTCAACATCATTTCTAAAGTTACAGATTGGGGGATGTTTGTAAGAAAAATGTATGAAGGGGATGATGACAGGCGGGTTCAGATACAGCCGTGTTACAATTCCAACAGGTATTCAAATTGGAGGAATTATGTCTGAAGAACGCGGAACATTTGTATTAAAAAAGGGACTGGCCCAAATGCTTAAAGGTGGGGTGATTATGGATGTTGTCACACCTGACCATGCAAAAATTGCCGAGGATGCAGGTGCCTGCGCAGTGATGGCGCTGGAACGCGTTCCAGCAGATATTCGTGCAACAGGCGGTGTCGCCCGCATGAGCGCCCCCGAAATGATTTCAGAAATCATGGAAAGCGTCAGCATTCCGGTGATGGCAAAATGCCGCATCGGGCATTTCGTTGAAGCCCAGATTTTGCAGTCTCTTGGTGTTGATTATATAGATGAATCCGAAGTGCTGACTCCTGCGGATGAGGAAAATCATATTTATAAACATGATTTCAAAGTGCCGTTTGTATGTGGCTGCCGCAACCTGGGCGAAGCCCTTCGCCGAATCGGCGAAGGCGCAGCGATGATTCGAACCAAAGGAGAGGCTGGAACCGGTGATGTTGTGGAAGCAGTGCGGCATGCCCGCCAGGTCAATAAAGATATTCGTCGTTTGCTGGCAATGCCCGTCGAAGAAGTGATGGCTTATGCCAAATATCTCGGAGCTCCTTATGAATTGATGATGGAAACCAGAGAACTCGGTCATCTGCCTGTGGTGAATTTTGCTGCGGGTGGAGTTGCAACACCAGCCGATGCAGCCTTGATGATGCAGTTGGGCATGGATGGTGTATTTGTGGGCTCAGGCATCTTTAAAAGCGGTGATCCCGCAAAACGCGCCAATGCGATTGTGAAAGCTGTTACTCATTTCAATAACCCGGATATTCTGGCAGAAATCAGTCATGATCTGGGCGAAGCAATGGTCGGCATCTCGGTCAGCAGTATGGGGAACGACGAAAAAATCGCTGGACGCGGCTGGTAATTCGTATGCGGGTTGGTATTCTCGCCTTACAGGGAGACTTTAGCGAACACCAAAATATGTTCAAACGACTGGGTGTCGAGACGGTTCTTGTTCGCACGCCTGATCAACTGCATGAGCTGGATAGTCTGATCATCCCCGGTGGGGAATCAACCACGATCGGGAAAATGGCTGTGGCTTATGGCTTAATTGAGCCATTGCGTAAGTTTGGGCATCATAAAGCGATCTGGGGCAGCTGTGCGGGAGCGATCTTCCTTTCAAAAGATGCCAATCGCGATCAACCTCTCTTAAGTTTGATGGATATCACCATTCAACGGAATGCCTTCGGGCGGCAGTTGGAGAGCTTTGAAGTAGATTTACCGATTGCTATATTAAAAAATGGTTCGGAAGAAAATCCCCCCTTCCATTCGATCTTCATTCGGGCGCCGCTTATTGAAAGCTTTGGTGAGGGCGTTGAAGTTATTGCCGCGTTGCCAGATCAACGAATCGTTGCTGTCCAGCAGGGAAAGCTGCTGGCCACTTCCTTTCATCCTGAACTAACTGAGGATGATCGCTTTCACCGCTATTTTCTAAAACTATCAGAAATGAACTGATT
>CAZQSG010000142.1:0-5076 GCA_964595925.1 uncultured Anaerolineaceae bacterium
CTGGTCGTTATGCAGCATCCGGTAACGAGTGAATACGAAAAATCACGAGAGCAGGTCACTGAAACCCTGTATGCAATTCATGAATTGAACCTGCCGACATTGTGGTTTTGGCCGAATGTCGATGCGGGTTCTGATGGGACTTCGACCGGTATCCGCGCCTTCCGTGAGCTGCATGAGATACCAAACATCCACTTTTTTAAACAAATTCCACCAAATGATTTCTTGCAATTATTGTATTTCAGCCGGTGTTTGATTGGAAATTCAAGCGTTGGCATTCGCGAATGTTCATATCTCGATGTACCGGTCGTGAATATCGGCAGCAGGGAAGAGGGGCGAGAACGGGGAGATAATCTTGTTGATGTTGAATATAACCGGACAGAGATTAAGGAAGCCATTCTGAAACAAATTGATAGTCAACGAGGCAATGGAACAAGCTTGTATGGTGATGGTCATGCAGGGGAGAAAATAGCTGATGTGCTGGCAAAAGTGCCCTTCAAGTTCACAAAGCGTTTGAGTTATATTGATGAAGAATTGAACTGATATGATGGATACATTGCTGGTTATCGTTCCAGGTTAAAAGGGTATCTTGTTGGCGGCAGGGCAGTAAGGAGAAATTAAGAAATGAAATTCTTGATTGCAGGTTTTGGCTCGATTGGCAGACGACACTATCGAAATTTGAAAGCATTGGGCGAGAATGATATTGTGCTTCTCCGATCCCATAAAAGCACTTTGGATGATGAAGAGATTGCTGGGGTGCCTGTCGAAACTTCAATTGAGGCCGCTCTTACGCATCAACCAGACGCGTTGATAGTTGCCACACCAACAGCTTTACACCTTGATTCTGCGATTCCCGCTGCCAGAGCAGGGTGTTCGATCTTTATGGAAAAACCGGTTTCAAATGATCTGGATGGAATCCAGGAACTGGCATCGGCATTGAAAATTCATGAGAAAGAGCTGCTGGTTGGTTTTCAATTTCGATATCACCCTGGTTTGAGAAAGGTAAAGGGGTGGATTGAGGAAGAAAAGATAGGGCGACTTTTGATGGCGCGTAGCCATTGGGGTGAATACTTACCGAACTGGCATCCCTGGGAAGATTATCGAGAGAGTTATGCTGCACGCAAAGACCTTGGGGGTGGTGTAGTAAGAACCCTGAGCCATCCCTTCGATTATTTGTGCTGGTTATTTGGGGGAGTGCAATCAGTGGGTTCTAAAATCGAGAATCTGAGTGATTTAGAGCTGAATGGGGTTGAGGATATGGGCGAAATTAGTCTGCAATTTAAAAGTGGTATATTTGCTACAGTTCAGGTTAATTATTTTCAGCAGCCTCCTCAACATACACTCGAAGTCTTTGGAACTGAAGGCACTATTCGTTGGGATAATGAGGATGGGGCTGCAAGCGTGTGGACTGTTGCGAAAAACGTCTGGGAGCGGTTTGAAATGACCCCAGGATTTGATCGTAATGATTTATTCATGGCCGAGATGCAACACTTTATTAATCTCACAAAGGGACTGGAACCTTCACAGTGTAATCTGAGGGATGGTCTGGCAGTACAAAATTTAGTTTCCAAAATTCTCTCCCATTAAGAACTTTTGCTCCCCTTTAAGTGGGTTGATGTTCATGGTATACTAGCGGCGGAGGCGGATAAATATGCCATTGCTGAGTATTGTAAATTTAGAAAAATCATTTGGCCCTGATGACATATTTTACGGCTTGAACGGGTCTGTACCCTATCGTGCACGCATTGGGATTGTTGGGGCGAATGGCATTGGGAAAACGACCCTTCTGCGGATACTGGCTGGGGAGGATGTGCCAACGGGGGGTTCTGTACATGTTGCTAAGAACATAACAATAGGCTATTTACCGCAAGAATCAGTTTTTGAATCTGACCTGACGTTGTGGGATGAATGTATGGTTGTTTTTAAAGAATTAATCACCTTACAGCAAAAAGTGGAGCAAATAGCCGAAGCTATGGCGCAGTCGGATGTGTCAGATGAATTAATCGAAACGTATGGGAAACAAGAGGCTCGATTTGAACGTCTGGGCGGATACATGTACGAAACGAATATCCGTATGACGTTGACAGGATTAGGATTCGAAGAAAAAGATTATAAACGTCCGCTGGAACAGTTCTCAGGAGGAGAACGTACACGAGTTTTGCTGGCAAAGCTGCTGTTATCCAGCCCTGATTTGCTGCTATTAGATGAACCGACAAATCATCTCGATATTCAGGCCATTGAGTGGCTGGAATCATTTTTACGCGATTGGGAAGGTGCTGCTTTAATTGTTTCGCATGATCGATATTTTTTAGATCAAACTGCAAACTTAATCTGGGAAATGACACCGGGAATTGAATTGTATAAAGGTAATTATTCTGCTTACCTGCGTCAACGACAAGAACGGTATGAACGACGTCTTAAGGAATATCTGTCACAGCAGCAATATATCTCCAAGGAGCAGAATTATATAACGAGAAATATTGCGGGACAGAATACACGCCAGGCACAGGGGCGGCGGAAACGACTGACACGATTGCTCGTAGAATCAAAACTTTCTCGGCCTATCGACCACTCGCGTTCACAACTCCACCTGCGGCTGGCCCCGGTGGTTCGTTCTGGTGATCTGGTATTAAGAACATATGATTTAGAAATTGGTTACCATGACGATGGGGTTGTGTTATTTGAGGTTCCAGACCTGACAATGAGACGTGGCGAGTGCGTGGCATTGATTGGGCCTAATGGGGCCGGTAAAACTACTTTTCTGAAGACTGTTTTAGGCCAACTGGAACCACTATCGGGAAAGGTAAAGTTAGGCGCTTCACTTGAATTGGGGTATTTTGCCCAGGCGCATGAAGACCTGAACCCAGAAAATACATTGATGGAAGAAATTGACCGATATGCGTCTCAGATGCTGCCAGCAGATATTCGAAATTATCTGGCACGATATATGTTCACCGAAGATGACGTGTTCCGGAAGGTCAGTACACTTTCTGGAGGTGAGCAGGGCAGGCTGGCTCTGGCTGTTTTGGCGTTGACGAGTGCCAATCTTCTATTGCTGGACGAACCTACTAATCATTTAGATTTGCCTTCTCAAGAAGTTTTGCAAACTGTTTTGTCGGATTTTAATGGGACGACAATTCTTGTAACACATGACCGATACCTGGTGGACGCGCTGGCTTCCCAGATATGGAAGGTGAAGCCAAAAGAAAAAGAATTGCTGGTGTATGAAGGATCATACAGTGAATTTAGAAGTTGGTTAACTGCCAAGAATGCACTTGAGGTTGAAAGCCTGAAGGTGCATGAAAAGAAAAGAGATGATAGTGTTGGGAAACGATCGGTAAGCCGTGAAGACAGGAAACGTAAAAAAAGGCAATATAATATTGAAATTAAAATAGCGGAAAATGAAGCCTCCCTGGAAGATATATCGCAAAAACTCGAGAATCCACCGAATAATCTAGATAAGCTTCACGAATTAACCACCGAATATGGAAATCTTCAGAAAGAATTGGATCGCCTGTTCATTGAATGGAGCCAGTTGGCAGAATAGTTTTTATCAAATAAAAATTTTTATTTTTCCTATCCAATCCTTGCTACGTTTAATCTATAATTGAATGAAACATGGCATTACTATGCTCTGTTTCTTCCGTTCGAATAAACAGAAATTAAGGAGGACAATATGGCAAGCTTTGCACGTTTGGACGTATTAAGTACGATCTTGAAAATTGGATTGGTTCCTGTTTTCTATCATAGAAATACTGAAACTGCAAAACAAGTCGTCATGGCCTGTGCAAAGGGTGGGGCTTCTGTTGTGGAATTTACAAATCGAGGGGACAATGCTTACCGGGTGTTCTCCGATCTGGTTGAGTATTTTTCAGTTGAGATGCCAGAATTGATCCTCGGTATTGGTTCGGTGATTGACCCAGGTACGGCTGCTCTTTATTTAGCGAGTGGGGCAAATTTTGTGGTTGGCTCGATTTTTAATCTTGAGATAGCGAAGATTTGTAATAGAAGAAAAGTGGCTTATATTCCGGGATGTACGACTCCCACAGAAATCTCAACTGCTGAAGAAGCTGGTGCCGAAATTGTCAAACTGTTTCCTGGTTCACACGGTGGACCAAATTTTATTAAATCTGTATTAGCACCTACCCCCTGGTCGAATATTATGCCAACAGGGGGAGTGTCCCCGACACGTGAAAATTTAGAGGGATGGTTTAGCGCTGGTGCTGCCTGTGTGGGTATGGGAAGCAAGCTGGCGCGTAAGGATTGGATATTGGAAGGAAACTATCAGGCGATTGAGGAATTAACAAAAGCAACAGTGAATTTAATTCAGGACATCCGTTCGTAACCACACAATGTGCAAAGCTTTTTAACAGGAATAAAACGATGAAAAAGATGACAACCTGGGAACGTGTAAACCGAATGTATCAGCATAAAGAGGCGGACAGGATTCCTATGATGGATTACCCGTGGGATACCACTCTGGAACGCTGGCATAGAGAAGGGTTGCCTGAAGGGATAAATTATGTGGATTATTTTGATCTTGATCGTTTTGGGCTCATCTATGGGGATATCTCGCCGCAATATCCAGAAGAAGTTATAGAGGAAACCGATGATTACACTATTGTAAAAACTTCCTGGGGGGCCACCTTGAAGAATTGGCGGCATATTGCTTCTACTCCAGAATTTCTAGACTTTACCATTACTGGGCCAGATGAGTGGGCTGTTGCGAAGGCACGGATGGTACCAACGGACGATCGAATCCCCTGGGCATATTTGAAAAAGGAATATCCAAAGTGGCGGAAAGAAGGTGCATGGATTACGGCTGGTTTTTGGTTCGGTTTTGACGTCACTCATTCCTGGGCTGTGGGGACTGAACGGGTGCTGACGGCAATGGCTCTTAATCCTGACTGGTGTGCTGATATGTTCAGTCACTATCTTGAGATGTGTATTGCTTTGATGGAAAAAGTCTGGCAGGCGGGTTATGAATTTGATAGTATCTCCTGGCCGGATGATATGGGTTATAAATATAAGCAATTTTTTTCTCTTCGAATGTATCGGCGTTTGTTGAAACCTTTTCAG
>CAZQSG010000143.1:0-5036 GCA_964595925.1 uncultured Anaerolineaceae bacterium
AACCATTGATAGCTTGCTCTTAAATATTCCCCGATCTGCCAGTCAATTTTTGCGATACCTTTCAACGATCTTTGATAATTTCCATGATGGTAATTTAGAAAAATACCTTCGATGGACCGTCCTACTAACACTTGTAGTTCTTTTTTATGTGATCGTGATCCAGGAAATAATTTTATGTCTTTGATCCAGCTAATACTATTTACAGCCCCGCTCCTCCTCGCAGCCATCATTCTGCTCATTCTTCATGGCAAAATTTCTGGCGCCGCTGCCGCACGTATTGCAATTCTTTCTCTGATCTTTTCGGCGTTGGCCTTTTTGATACCGGCTCAACCCCTTGCAGCTCATCCGCTCTTGCATGCATCAGATTCATTGCTGCTAACCAACGCATTCATCGGTATGATTCTGGTAATCGGTTTCATTGCTTTACTCACTGGCCTCAATGACGAAAAACACCAAAGGCGTTGTGCTAATTATTATGCATTCCTGCTTTTCTTTATCTTCAGCATGATATTGACAGTCTCATTCAGTGATTTTTGTTTTTTCTTTATCAGCTGGGAACTCGTTTTGCTTGTTTCCAGCCTCCTGATCGCTTATTGGGGGAAAGGCGAAAACCGCCGGCGAACTGCCCGGTATTATTTCATTATTTCTCAAGCCGCTTCGTTTTGCATCCTCATTGCCCTGGTCATCATCGGTTCTCAAACAGGATCATCATCGTTGAACACCGCATCACTGGAACAATTAACAATGAATAGCAGGAATTGGGTAATTGCCCTCTTTTGTATTGGGTTTTTCACTAAACTGGCTGTTTTTCCACTCCATTTCTGGCTCCCTGACGCTCACACAACAGCCTCAATGCCGGTTACAATCCTGCTGGCCTCTGCCATGCTTCCCCTTGGTGCTTATGGCCTTTTTCGTTTTATTTTTGAGATAGGAGGATTCGCATTAACGGCAAATTACCAATGGCTGTTTCTGAGCATGGGTATATTAACCAAAATCATTGGTGCCGTCCTTGCGACTCAAAAAAATAATATCAAACGCATCATCGCCTATTCATCGATCAGTCAGGCAGGTTTCTTTCTCATTGCATTTGGCATCAATACACCCGCCAGCCTGGCTATCGGGTTCCTCCATTTACTGGCGCATGGGCCAATAAAAGCACTTCTGTTTATATGTGCTGGAGAAATTTATCAAATCAGCCACAAAAATAATATTAAGAAGATCAATCTTCCTGTTCATGAAAACCGACTTTTATTCGCGATTTACTTATTCGCATCAACTGCGCTGATCGGGATACCACCATTATCAGGATTTTTTAGTGAATTTTATTTGGGATGGGCTGGAATCATGTCTGAGAATTATGCGATTACCGTAATTGCCCTGGCAGCATCTCTCCTTACGATAATTTACCTCTTGAGGATTGCTAATTGCGTCTTCTTCCAAAATAATTCACCTCTCCATCAGGAAAAAGAGAAGAAACCATTCAAACTATCCGCTGCAATAATATTTTCTCTTCTCATCATTCTGGTGCAAAGTGCACTGACTGTCCCAATGTATCAATGGCTATTGAAGAATTGGAAAGGAGTGTAAACCATGTCCGAATTAATCATCAGCTTTTCAATCCTTTCCCTGCTTCTGGGCGGCATTATGTCATTCTTCCATCATCGTTTTAATCACTTTAAGAATGAATTACTCAGCCTGAGTACATTGCCCTATATTTTACTCAGTCTGATATCGATATCGATCCTGGTACTTTTCCCAACTATTTTAAATTATGATTTGCCCGATTCTCCATTGTTGCTGATGCTGAAAGAAGCATTTGAATTCACGACCGCAAGATCTTTAATTGCCATCACTGCATTAATACTATTGCTCTGCAATATTCTATTTTCGGGTGAACACCTAAAAACACAGAATAAGCGTTATTTATTTTATCCGCTCTCGATGTTTTCCTGCGCCGGCCTCGTCGGTATGCTCTTTGTCGAAGATTTATTTGATATCTATCTTTTCATAGAATTTATGAGTCTGCCAATGTATGTTCTGGTCGCATTCCGGCTTCAAGAAGCAAAATCAACAGCCGCTGGTTATAACTATATGATTATTGGAAGTATAGCAACTCTGCTCATTTTGACTGGAATTTCCTGCATCTATTTCGTAACCGGCAGCATGACCCTCAACCAGTTTCCTCCCGTTGATAATTTCTATATAAAACTTGCTACTGGCTTAATTTTAAGCGGCATTCTCATCAAAGGAGCAACTTTTCCTGCACACAGTTGGCTCATTCCAGCACATGCAAACACGCCCACCGGCAATAGTGCCATGCTTTCTGGCATCGTCATTCAGACCACCTTCTTCGTCGGTGTGGAAACCCTCTTCCGTATGAGAATGGTCACCCCAGAAATTGGCTCACTCCTGATCATTCTCTCCATACTATCGATGGTGGCTGGAAACCTCCTGGCGCTTCGTCAAAATCGCACTAAAGGAATGCTGGCAGGTTCTTCAATCGTTCAAATGGGTTATCTTGTCTTTTTCTATGGCTGTTATATCCTGACAGGATCAGCAGCCAATAAAGCAATTGCGCTTTACTTTATTATCGCTCACGGCCTCTCAAAAGCACTTGCTTTTTTATCCACTGGTGTACTCTATCGCCACTTTGGAATTACGAAAAACAAACAATTGAACGGCGTTGGACGTATTGATCCCTATCCAGCTTTTATGCTGGCTTTTGCCCTCGCCTCTCTTGCCGCTATCTCCCCGCTGCCAATTTTCCTGGTTAAGTGGTCTTTAATTTCAGACATATTTTTACAGGGAAACAAACTCGCCGTCATCGGTTTTATTTTTTTAGAGGTCAACAGCCTCGTATCACTGAAGTATTATCTGCCCCCAATTTTCAATCTTTTCCGGTTTGATCCTGAAAACATAAGTGCAAAACATCCTCTGGCAGAAAGCTTTAATTTTTCCTCGCATAACTGGATGATGCTCACAAGCCTTACCATCATCTTCATCGGAATAATTTTCATTTCAATCATCTGGTTTATTCCAGAACAATTCCCATTCACTCAGCAAATATTCATGGAGGGCATCTTCTGATGAATCAAATTTTCTTCCCTCCCCTCGTTCTAACATTCTTTATCGGAATCGCTTACCTGATTAAAAAATGGGGAGAACGATTCCTGCATGAAGAAATCCCGCCCAACTCCCCCAAGACCCGTCATTATGCCTGTGGACATGATATGGAACCTGTTTTCCCTCGACTTCGCTACCATCATTTTTTCCGCATCGCATGGATGTTTGGCTTACTTCATCTGGGTGGGCTTACTCTCGCAAATTTAATTCCCAGCAAAAACCATCTCTGGATCGTCCTTGCGTTCATGCTTAGTCTGGCCTTATGTATCTGGATCCTCGGAGGTGACGAATGATAGGTCGGTTGATTCACACAGCACATCAGAAATCTCCCTGGGTATTGACCTACAATTCAGGCGGCTGCAATGGTTGTGACATTGAACTTTTAGGATTGTTTACCCCCCGCTATGATATTGAGCGTTTTGGCATCTTACAGCAGGCCTCTCCCCGTCATGCTGACATCCTCATCTGCACCGGGCCGGTCACCCGTCTTACAAAACCTTATCTGGAACGAATCTATGAACAAATTCCTTCCCCGAAACATGTATTAGTGGTCGGAAGTTGCGGCTGTACCGGTGGCATCTTCAAAAATGCCTACAACGTTCTGGGCGGAATTGATCAGGTAATCCCTGTAGACATGTATCTCCCAGGCTGTCCTTGCCGTCCAGAAGCCATCTTTAATGCAGTAATCACGTTGATTGAAACTATGTGAAGGAAGACCTATGAAAGCACTGATAGAATTTCTCGCTATCCCGCCTGAATCAATTGGCAATATCTCTCCTGACATTCCTTTCCTCCTTATTCCCACGGAATTGCTCCGTTCAGCTGTAAACTTTATCCTTGCAGAAGATAAAACTCTTTATCTCTCTTCAATCATCGGACAGGAATGGGATGAAAGAATAGATCTGATTTATTTCTTTGTCGGTAAAGCAGAAATTGCACTTCGATTTGATCTGCCCTTAAACCACCCAAAAATTAAAACCATCAGTGATATCCTCATTGGGGCTGCCTTCTATGAGCGCGAATGTCATGAAATGTTAGGGATAGTTTTTGAAGGATTGGAAAATTCTGAAAACCTCCTCCTGCCACAAGATATCCACGACTTTCCACTTCGCAAGAAATTCCCAGGAGGTGAACAATGAGCCGTTTAAAAATACCCATTGGCCCGCAGCATCCGATATTAAAAGAACCCATATCAATCCAGGTCGAGGTGGAAGGCGAAACTATTGTCGATGTTGATCTTCAAATTGGTTTTGTACACCGAGGTATCGAAAAATTAATTGAGAGCTTTACTTACGTCCAGGGGGTTGCGCTCATCGAAAGAATTTGCGGTATTTGCTCACACGTCCACACCACCACTTTCTGCAATAGTGTGGAAACACTTGCTAGTATCGAAATCCCTCAACGCGCCCGGTATCTCCGAACCTTAATGTGTGAGTTTGAACGCATTCATTCGCACCTGCTCTGGTTAGGTATTGTCGGCCGAAATATCGGTCAGGATGCCATTTTCATGTATGCCTGGCGTGACCGCGAATTAGTTCTTGATGTGATGGAAGCTTTTTCCGGGGGACGAGTCTCCCATCAAGTAAACATTGTCGGTGGCGTACGGTTTAATCCCTCTCATGAAGAAATCAAACTCTCAGTGAAATTCTTAGGACAGCTAGAAACCAAAGTTAATAATCTGATTGATATTATTGAAACCAATGAAAGTTTTATTCAGCGGACAAAAAACATGGGATTCATTGCGAAAGAAGATATTCTCAGCTATGGCATCGTCGGACCGATTGCACGCGCATCGGGAATTAACTTTGATCTCCGCAAAGATCGGAGTTACGGCATTTACAACGAACTATCCTTCAATATCCCTGTTCGCAACGATGGGGATGTATGGGCGCGAGCGATGATCCGGTTAGAAG
>CAZQSG010000144.1:0-5015 GCA_964595925.1 uncultured Anaerolineaceae bacterium
TTTCACTTCTTGAAACCAGGCCTTCTTTTCCTGTAACGATTACTAACATTCTACAATACAAGGCATGCTGTTGCCAGCAATCCAGCCAGTTGTCCAGCAATTTTGCAGGTTATAACCACCGGTCAGGCCATCAATATTTAATACTTCTCCCGCATAAAAAAGGTTTGGAAAAAGTTTGCTCTGCATAGTTTTTAAATGAATACTTTTCAGGTCAATACCACCGCAGGTTACATATTCCTGTTTCTGCTGGTTGCGGCCATCGATTTTGAATTGTCCCTTTCGAAGCTCTTGAGCCAGGGTGCGAATCCGTTTTTTTGATAAATCAGCCCATCGAGTATTTTCATCAATTCCAGTTGATTGGCAGAGGCGTTCCCAAAGACGATGAACAAGTTGTGGATATGGACAACGATTTGTAACGAGTCGAGTCGAATGGGTTTCTCGATACTGCCAGAGAGCACCATAGAATTCTTCGATATTACCAAGCAGGGGAAGCCAGTCAATTTCGAGCGGGAGCTGGTATTGATGTTCATAAAAATACTGTGCAGCCCAGGCCGAAAGATTAATGGCAGCGGGGCCGCTAAGACCGCGATGAGTAATCAGTAGATCATCGACTTGAGAAAATTTCGATCCGGGGATGGAAAGCTTCACAGGAGAAACGGTCAAACCAGGGAGACCTTCAAGGCGGTTGTTATTAATGATAAATGAGAACAAGGAGGGAGTAGGGGGGATGACTTTCTCGCCTAAAGTCTGAATCATCTTCAGTGCCTGGCGGTTTCCGCCGGTTGC
The DNA here is from genome assembly GCA_964595925.1 of uncultured Anaerolineaceae bacterium. Classification (GTDB taxonomy): domain Bacteria; phylum Chloroflexota; class Anaerolineae; order Anaerolineales; family Anaerolineaceae; genus SpSt-1165. The sequence goes on from CAZQSG010000144.1 coordinate 787, forward strand.
CATTAAAAGGCGGGGTGTTAATAGTTGATCTCCACTGGATAGGTGGATGCAATACTGGTTCTCTTTCTCTGTTGTGATTTTTTCCGCTCCTGCTTGTGTCCATGTTTTAATTTCCAATTGGTTAGTGAGATTAAGTAAAACATCAATGATGGTTTGGGAGCGGTTGGTGACAGGGAAATAACAACCATCGTTATCGACATAGAAATCAACTCCGTAAGAATTGAACCAGCGAATTGTATCTTTGGGGCCAAACTGATAGAAGATATTTAAAAGTGATTTGCCGCCGCGCGGATAAAAGTTAATTAATTCGCGGGGATCATTACAATCATGCGTCAGGTTGCAGCGGCCACCTCCTGAAATGAGAACCTTTTGTAACAATCGATCCGTCTTTTCAAGGACAACAATGTCAGCATCGGGACAACGCTCTGCAAACTGAATGGCTGCAAATATGCCGGCGGGTCCGCCGCCAACTACGACCAGATCGAATGAGTGTTCACGCATGTTCACTTTCAATTCTTTCCTGTGAAATTTATAAAAAATTAATACCTGCAAATGTCTGGCTTTGAATTTATGAGTTATGATAGATTGAGTATATCATTGAGCGAAATCTCAAATTTCTTCTGCACCTCTGTCGGCTATCATTTATTTCAAAAGAATTCGCCAGCCTGAATCACAGTTGACGAATCATAGTAAAATATAGTTAATAATGAAAACAATAATGGAATCAACTCTTCAGGCTGCGGCTGTTTCACATCCGAATATCGCATTTATTAAATATTGGGGAAACAAGGATCACCAACTGCGTATTGCAGCTAATGATTCAATCTCGATCAATCTTGGTGATTTGGAAACGCGCACGAAGGTGAATTTTCTGACGGAAACAAACGGTGAATCTTCAGACCGCCTGATCTTGAATGGAGAAGAATCATCGGGCGATGTGCTGGAAAGAGTGTCGAACTTTTTAGATATCATCCGAAAGATGGCCGGAACTAATGCCCGGGCAATTGTTGAGAGCGAAAATCAATTCCCCACAGGAGCTGGAATTGCTTCCTCCGCAGCGGCTTTTTCCGCGCTGGCAATGGCTGGTGCGGCAGCGCTTCAATTAAATCTTTCAGAGAAGGAGCTTTCCCGTTTGGCGCGGCGTGGTTCAGGCTCTGCCTCACGTTCAGTACCTGGTGGCTTTGTGGAGTGGCAGGCAGGAAGCAGCGACGAGGATTCCTATGCCTATACTATTGCGCCCCCAGAACATTGGAATCTGGTTGACTGCATCGCCATTGTGAAATCGTCGCACAAAACGGTGGGATCAACTACCGGACACTCGCTGGCTGGGAGCAGTCCTTTACAGGAGGGCAGACTTGCCGATACTCCCCGGAGAGTGGTATTATGTCGCAACGCAATTTTAGATCGAGATTTCAATACCCTGGCTGAGGTTGTCGAATTAGATAGTAATATCATGCATGCTGTGATGCAGACTTCAACCCCGCCGTTATTCTATTGGGAACCGCAATCGGTTACTTTGATGAAACTGATCCCGCAATGGCGCAGGAAGGGACTTCCAGTTTGTTACACACTGGATGCCGGCCCTAATGTACATGTGATTACAAAAGCGGAGTATGCAGAAGAGGTAAAGCGCAAATTACTTTCTCAAGAAGGTGTTTCAAAGGTTTTGACTTCAGGTGTGGGCGGTCCGACTCGACTTATTAAATCAAAAATAGAGAATAGATAGCAGGTTATTATGATTGGTTTTCTTATTACAGTTGTTGAATTAGTTGTGATTTTAGGTTTTATGATTTTTATCCATGAAATGGGGCATTTTGTTGCCTCCATGTTATTAGGGATTCCAGTTGAAGAATTTGGTTTTGGGTATCCACCCAAAATAAAGACGCTCTTTACATGGCGCGGAACGGAATTTACTCTGAATGCGATTCCATTTGGCGGGTTTGTGCGGCCGCGAGGTGAAGATGATCCAGACGTGGAAGGCGGCATTGAACAGGCAGCACCCTGGAGACGTTTGATTGTTCTTGTTTCTGGCGCTATTATGAATCTGCTGATGGCTGTAATTGTTTTTGGCGCTCTTTTCATGCAGACTGGAGTAGTGGGAGATTTATTGGATGGTGTGTTGATTAATTCTGTCACCGCTGGTTCTCCTGCGGCCCTGGCAGGATTTGAGGACGGGGATGTTATATCTACGTTAGATGGTATTGTAGTCAATGATTATCTGCTGATTTCTGGAATGATTGATGAACGAGCAGACCAGGAAATTGCATTTGAAATTTTACGTGGTGATGAAATCCTGAATCTGGTAGCAACCCCAGTACTGAGTGCTGATAATGACCCTCAACTAGGGATCATCATTACACCCAATTATGAAATAATTCAACCGAATTGTTTTCAGGCTGTAGGGTATGGCGGAAAAGCTGTTTGGAATATGATCCAAATGACTTTTCAAATACCAGCTATGTTGGTTAAAGGGGAGATAACCACGGAAGAAGCCCGGGTTTCTGGCCCGGTAGGAATTGGGCAAATGCTCGGACAGGCGCGAGAAGTCGATATAATGGAACAGGCATCTGGTGAATCGGATCTGTTCTTTGTAAATACTTTATGGTTTATAGGTGCAATTGCCGCGGGACTTGGGTTTGCAAACCTGCTGCCTTTACCTGCCCTGGATGGCGGTCGGATTGTGTTCGTATTGTTCGAGATGATTTTCCGACGCAGGATTCCCAAAAAATTTGAAGCAACGGTGCATGCTGTCGGTTTCTTTCTTTTGATTGGTATTTCAATCTTTATTGGATTGAATGACATCTTTAATCCAATAAACCTGCCGATGCCGTAAATAATTGCGCTTCTGCTATTTATTTTTCCAGCACATCAATATTATCAATCAAGAGACCGGTTTCACTCTCATCTACGATGAGCCAGAAGAAGGCTGTGAATTCAACTGGTTCTTCATTCGACATCTTGATCTGGTAACGAACCTGCACGGGGGCAGGATTGAGAACATAATCTTGTAGATAAGCAGTGATCAGAGTTACTTTTTCAACTTCTTCCCAATCACGGGCATAGATGTAATAAGGATCTGTTCCAAGTGCAGAACAACACTCTTCCTGATAATCTCGTGTGAGCATTTTCCAACTCTCTTGAAAATTTCCTTCAGTCAGCTTTTGGAAGTAGCTTTTTACAAAGGCTTCAGGATGATCGAAAGCTTCAAGAGGCCAGGGTGTAAAAGTAGGTTGGAAAGCAGTAGCGGTCAGGTCAGGTGTTTCTGTTTTCAGGGGGGCAAATAATGAAAGACTGGTCGCTGTAGCCGGTCGCAGCAGGTTTGTATTCAATTCATTCTCTGGTTCGGGGGTTCCTGTGGTTTCATTCATTTCCGCAAAAATAGTTTGCGCGCCCTGGGTCAGTAACTCCTCACGGCTGACTTCAGCAACACTGAATGGATTGGCAATGCCAAAGAGGTTGATGCCCACCAGGGTGAGTAATATCAAAAAAACTAGAATGGCGATGGGAACCAGAATTTTATTTTGTAAAAAAGTGTCGTAGCGAGGTTGTAGATTGACGCGAGAAGGCGCGAAGCTTTTCTTCTCTAGATTTACTGAATATTGCACATCTAAGGATGCCGCTCCTGCATTGCTGCTGATGATGACGGCATGTGAGACCTTGTGTTGTTGTTGATTCCAGTTTTGGGGTGCGCCAGTTGAAAGCTGCAAGGCGTGTTCGCTGGTTTCCCCTGCTTTACATTTGAACTGAATAGGATTGATAATTAACCAGCTTACCTGTGTGATTATGCGGCCTGTCAGGAGCCCTCCACCCTGATTACGGATACTCAGAATGATAAAAGGCTGCTGCAGCAAAGGAATGTTAGGATTGTAATCCCCGAAATTCAGCATTTCGGGGTCAATCGAGATCACTGGTGGAACATAGCCATTGGTGGGTTGGGTGTTGTTTTCAAAATATTCAGTCATGTGATATGTAATGAAAAATAAAAAACTTCATTCCTTTCCAGCAATGATAACACGGTGCGAAAATGCCTGATTAAATCGTTTCTTAGATATTTTGGCAAATTCTCTCAGTTCACGGGTTCGTCCAGAAGGATTGTGAAGGATTATGTGGTCGATTTGTGATTTATTCAATAAGGCACCAAGAATGGTCACGAGGTGCCCTCCTACTCCTGTTACGGGTTGATTCGTACCGATTTCAAAAGAAACAGATGCGATAACAACTTTTTTATT
>CAZQSG010000145.1:0-4913 GCA_964595925.1 uncultured Anaerolineaceae bacterium
CTCGCCCTCTCCGCTAAACTGGCAAATTCCAGTACGTAGCAATATGTGCTAAGATTTTGTCACTTTTCAAAACGCATGAAGTTGAAGTTCGTGCGTTTTGAGTTTTAAGTAACTCTATTCAATTTTTCGGTCACAGATTTTCCCTGACCGTTTGGGACAGTATATCATAACCACTTTTGTAGTGCAATCATTTTTCGATAGGAATTCGAACCAATCTCTTCATTTCTCAGAAATGGATCCGAATTCCTATAATAACCTGCTACTTACTTTCTATTCTGCGATAGATTCCTCCCTCCTCAATCCAGCCTTCCCATTCCACTAACCGAAATAAATGGATAAAATCCACATGCAGTTGAAAACTCACCATTTCTTTTTTCTTTACGTCAAAATAGATGGATTCAAACACCATTTTCAACAATGTTCGTAATTCCCTCAGGTTAGCTGCATCCAGATAGATTCCCATATTTTGTATCATCAATGCTTTCTGGGTGATCCGACCTGTGTCTGGAATCACGATACTATCCAGTTCCATTTGCATGACCGGATATTCACGATCTATTTCTTCTTCTGACAGAATTCCTTTACGATACATGTTCTTCATTCGTTCCATTTCCTTCAATAATTTATTCCTGTGTTTTTTCTCCTCTGAAACTTTATCTTCCGCTGTGGCCAACTCATTAACCTGCTCCTGCCAATCTTCTGGCAGCTTTATATTCCTCAAAAGCTGAATCACTTCTTCGTCAGCTTTTTCCATGCGAATGGATTTATTATTCATTTCACACACCATTCCCCGTGAACGGGTACCCTCACGATAGTAGTAATACCCCTGTGATTTCATGTTTCGAATCACCAATGGTTCTCCACAGGCACAACATTTCGCGATGCGCTGCAGAAGGTATATTCTGGTCTGCGCTTTGTTTGTATAACATCGAGAGGCACTCGCTTTCTCTCCTCTCAACTGCTGGCAACGATCATACAATTCTTTACTGATGATAGGATCGTGTGCTCCCCGTCGAATCTTGTTGCGGTGGGCCACCATCCCATAATAAAATTCATTCCTCATCATGAACCGGATGCTGTCTTTCGACCACACTCTATTCCTTCGGGTGCGGACTCCCTCTTTATCCATGAATTCTGCCAGCTTATCATCTCCATATTCTCCAGTCAGATACATCTCAAAACACTGTTGAATCAAATCTGCCTCGTGTGGAACAATTTCAGCTTTCTTTGTTTCTTCATTCTTCAGATACCCGAATGGAAGTTTTCCATTATGACGACCTTCAATAAACATCTGTTCTTTGGCTTTAACTGCTTCTGCTGACAGGTTCTCCAGATACCACTGAGCGAATACCACCAGCATGTGGAAGAAGAAGCGCCCTGAAGCAACTGTGAAATCAAAGTTTTCGCTCATGCTGGAGAGCATGATTTCCCATTCATTCAATTGACTTACCAGATTACTCATGTCGACTAAGCTGCGACTGAGCCGATCCAGTTTGTGAACCAATATAATCTGAAACTTTCCGTCGGCCGCATCCTGCAACATGTTCTGCAGGGCCGGTCGTTCCAGGTTCTTGGCTGAATGACCGGGGTCGATATATATTTTATACACTTCCCACCCTTTGGTTTTTGCAAATTCACGACATCTGCCTTCCTGAGCGTCCATTGAATAACCTTCTATCTGCATATCGCTCGAGACTCGCGTATAGATTGCTACTTTTGCTCCTTTCTCATAATTCAATGTAGAAAGTCCACGGTCCATTAACCGTTCGCGGTAGATGGCCTTCTGCCGGTAATGACTGAAGGTAAAATCTTGTTCTTCACTATTTTGATCCATTACTATTTGTTCCCCTTTCTGTTATTTTGATTTAGCGTTTTTGATAGACGATTTTAGAGACGGATTCGAGATTGATGTAGATAACAGACGCCGGTGAATTGACGCCAGAATGTCGATCACGATCGTCTGCCGGGGGGTGTATTTACCCTTTGATGTGAATTTCATTTCCATGTTCATCGTTTCCTTTCTATAAGATTGGATAATCTTATAGAAATTTCAACAATTGTCACGGTTTGTCTCTCTCTTGCCCCTTTCTGCGGTAAATACCACCTCTCAATGATATAATTTCTTAATGTTCTGTTTCGTATTGATACTAATTCAATAACCCCCGCCTGCTTTCACAGACGAGGGCTAAATTGAGAAACATGATTCCTACAGTCTATGACTGCCAGCACAGGAACTTCATGTTATTCACATAAGGGTAGGAAGCAGATCCATGAACGATTGAAATACCGCGTCAATTTGTACAATAATCTGGTTATTCTGACCCGGAAAAGGATGAACAAGAAAGTTTTTTTGATCTTCATAAAATGATAGTAGCATATTGATACTTATTTCGTCAAGGAGGAATTATGGATTCCCAAACCCTGCCAGCACAGGAACGCATCAATACCATTGCCAGAAAACGTCTGAAACAAGCCCGTAAAGAAGCAGGCGTCACCCAGGATGAGCTCTGTCTGGTGATTGGCAAGTTACGTAACAATATCTCGGACATGGAACGTGGCAGGCTGACAATTAGTTTCGCAGATATGGTTCTGATGGCTGAAAAGTTAGGAAAACCGCTGGAGTGGTTTACGCACGAAGACACTGATTAAAAGAATCGTCTGATGTTGATTCGAATTTGGGGACAAAACTCTGCTGTTTTTGTCATACTGTTTGCATTTGGTTCTCGTTAGTTAATTAGTTTATAGACTATAATATCACTTATATTATATTAATCAGCCGCACAACACACTCTGATTGGGATTTTGTGCGGTCCGTATATACGATATTATGCAATCCGCTTATACAATAGTTAGGTGACTCAGAAAGAAAATCGCAAATGCAAAAAAAGAAACGAATTGTTCTTATACTTAGAATAATCATGCCCATCGTGGCGATAATCTGTATCGTAATATTCCCACCCTGGGAAGGAATATTGGCATGGTTAGCGCCATTACCCGATACGGTGCAGGAGCAGGTCGATGATGGGATTGATCGTGGGCTGGATGGCATCATCGTTTATGTAGATCAACCGGGAAAAGCACCGGTATTTTATTCTGCTGGTTGGAAAAATAAAGAGACTCAAGTGCCATCCGATCCGCAGGCTTTGTTTAAAATTGCCAGTATCAGCAAGCTCTATATCGCCACTGCGGCTGTAAAATTGGCAAATGACCAAAGCTTGTCGTTGGATGACACGCTCGCTGATCACTTGCCTGAACTTGTTGGAAGAATTGAATATGCGGATCAGATTACACTGAGAATGATGCTGCAACATCGCAGTGGCATTCCAAATTTCACTGACCATGACGAGTTCGACTGGTTTATTCCTCACACGGACATCAACAAGGATCTGGCGCTGGCATTGGATGAACCAGCAGATTTTAAGCCTGATGCTCGCTACAGTTATTCCAATACGAATTATCTATTGATTGGTCGAATCCTTGACAAAGTGTTGGGATACAGTCACCAGGACTATATCGAAAGTAAAATTCTGGCACCGTTCGATCTGACGAATACGTATAGTTTACTCAACCAGGTGGAATCCGAAGATGTTGTCAGTGGGTACTGGTATCAATATGACGATGACCTGAAGGAGTTAGATTTTATAATTCCTGGTGGTTCAATGGTTGCGACTGCACAGGATGTCGGAATATTTTTAAGAGCATTGAATAATGGCTCATTGCTGAATGACGATGAGCAGGCTATCTACTCCTCAATTTACAAGTATGAACATACCGGCTGGCTGCCAGGCTACCAGAGTATCGCACGTTATCACAAGGATGTTGATACAGTCGTTATTCAGTTTGTGAGTACAACCGGTGGAGAAATGGAATTGGTGTCGAATGTCGTTTACAACCGGATTGTCCAGATATTGCATAGAGAATAAATATTGGTAAGTAAATATCTGAATTCTTCGGCAATTAGAGGCTGGTCATAGCGCCGCCTAACAGGGTTTGCACCTGACCTGGCAACAGGAGAAACGAGCGTTAGATAAATAAGTGCCCTTGTTATTGTGCAAGGATATTTCTTATATTGAAATTTTCCAGCTCTTAAAGATTGACAAACTAGGTTTTTTTCAGTATTATGTAGTATATCGCTACTATTAAGCTGTCAGTTTACTCGTTTTTGATTTACAATATTTTTTGCTGCTGACAGAAACAATCACAGGACTCTACCATGAACCAGTATCATTTCAAAGAAGCCTTCAGTAATATTGTCGTTTTCCCTTTTAAGTTTCTCAGCTGGCTGCTGGGAGAAATCGTGGCCTGGGGCTTACGATTATTCTTCATCTTATCCTGGCTCTCTGTACTGGGCATTCTTGCCAGCACGGTGTGGTTTGGTTTTTTCATTCATAAGAATATCGACCGGCCAATGAGTTACACCCCGGTTCCTATTGCTCAGCAGCCACCAGATGGGCTGACCTTTCGCCAGTTTTACCAGGGAGTAAAGGGATATTACCTGGTAGAAGATGCTGATAATGATTCTGCATTTATCCAGAAATATGGGTATGCAATTTCATTAGGAGGAACTCTTCCTATCAGTTTCCTTCAACTTCCTCGCGATGCCTGGGTACTGACTCATCCAGATTCACCATTGAAGGAACATATTCCGTCGAAAGATTACAAGCGATTCGTAGAACCCCTTGAGGATCAATTTGAACCAGGTCTCAAAGATTTCCCTGAAGCCCTATGGCTGCAAATTGAATCCAGCTATTGGTACTGGGATCATGAACGGTTTCTGGAATTTTATAGTGGAAATCCTGAACTGATCATTGTCGAATAATCTTCTTTTGCATTTTGGTATTTGACAATTTCTATAATTTCTGTATAATCATGAACATTGAATCACTGATTCAACGAACTAAAAAGAACATATA
>CAZQSG010000146.1:0-4571 GCA_964595925.1 uncultured Anaerolineaceae bacterium
CATGGTCAATAAAGATCAGTACAGTCGAGCCAGTGGCATGATGAGCTTGATTGGGTCTGGACCCGCAATATTTTCCCCGCTCCTTGCAGGCGCTTTGCTCCCCGTTATTGGACTGACAGGAATACTGACCATCGATGTCGTCACCTTCTTCATCGCCATTATCGCATTATTACTTGTCTTTGTTCCCCAACCTGAAAAAACAATCGAAGGACAACAGGATTCTGGTAACCTTTGGAAAGAATCCATCTATGGATTTCGCTACATCTTTAAACGCCCAAGTCTTCTGGGATTGCAATTGGTTTTTTTCTTTGGGAACCTCTTTATGGGCATCATCTTAGCAGTCTTCGCCCCAATGCTGCTGTCCCGCACAAATGACAATAGTGTCATCTTTGGCTCAGTCCAATCCATTGGAGCAATCGGTGGTGTTGCCGGTGGAATTCTAATGAGTACCTGGAAAGGATTTAAAAATCGTGTCCACGGTGTTTTACTGGGGTGGATTTTCTCTGGAGTGGCTTTCGCTTTATTGGGATTAGGCAGAAATTTATGGATTTGGGGAGTGGCGATGGTTATTGAAGCCATTATGGACTCTTTGCTTAGCGCTTCCAATCAGGCCTTCTGGCAATCCAAAGTGGCACCTGATGGTCAGGGGCGTGTTTTTGCTGCACGGAGATTGATTGCCCAGTTCACCAAACCGATTGCACCCATCATCGGCGGTACCCTGGCAGATTTTGTCCTGGAACCTGCGATGTCAGACCCATCCAGTAAATTAGCAATCCTCTTTGGCCCGATCGTCGGTATAGGGCCAGGTGCAGGGATGGGGCTCCTATTCGTTGTCTGCGGAACTGCTATTGTGCTGGTTGGAATTGTGTCTTATTGTGTGAAACCTATTTATAGAGCAGAATTAATCTTGCCTGACCATGATCAATTAGATAAGACAGCAGAATCCTCGGCCTCATAGTCAATGGAATCTGCTTTACTGCCGCAATTGTCACAAATACCATAGATTTCAAGGACATGCCCTGTCATTTTAAAACCGTGAGTGGAAGTAAATTCGGCAAGCATGTCATTGATCTGGCATTCCTCCAATTCAACCACACGCTCACATTGATTGCAGATGAAATGCGCGTGATGACCATCTGCTGCAAGAACGATATAATGGGGTGATTTGGCTTCATAATACGTAGGCCGGATAATTGAAAGTTCTGTGAATAAATCCAAAGCCCGGAAAATACTTGCCCGGCCAATTTTCGGGTTCACTTCTTTCACGTGTTGAGATATTTCAGCAGAAGTTAAATGAATGTGATTTTCACATAATACTTGTAGAACCGCCTGACGGGCTCCAGTAAGCTTATATCCGCAATCTTTAACTTTTTTTAGTCCTCGACTGTATAATAAATTACCTTTCATTCGAACCTTCAATGATCAAAATCGTTATTTGGTTAGAATTAATGCTTTCCTTGTTCCTCGTTGATAGATTGATTTTCCCAGTAAACTCAATAAGTAGGCTGCCCCTCCCACCAAAATAATCGTGGCGCCTGAAGTCAGGTTCCAAAAATAGGACAACCACAATCCCGCAAATGTAAATGCAAGGCTGAGAAGAACAGAATAAATCATCATCTTCTTCATATCCTTGACCCACATATTGCTTATTGCAGGAGGAATCGTAAGCAGCGCTATCACCATAATGAGGCCAACGATACGCATCATCATCACAACCGTCAATCCGATCATGCCTACTAAAAGCATATTGATCCAATCGACAGGAATATTCCGCACCAATGCGTAGGTTTCATCAAAAGAAATTGCCATTAATTCTTTGAAGAATAAAGTTACCAGTAAAATAATTACAAAATCCAGCACCAGCATCATAAACAGTTCCATTTCAGAGACCGCCAGGATACTGCCAAATAAATAGCTCATTAAATCGGCTTTATACCCTTGTGAAAGGTCGACAAAGATAATTCCAATAGCCATACCGATAGCCCACATCACGCCAATAATCGTATCTGCCCGTGCTTTCATTCGCCGTTGAACAGCCCCCATCCCAAAAGAAGCCAATAAACTAAAAAGCGCCGCGCTGATGAGCGGATCAATTCCAAAGAAATAACCAAGCCCAACCCCTCCATAAGCAGTATGGGCTATCCCCCCGCTTAAAAATACAATTCGTTTCAAAACAACGTAAGTTCCAATAATTCCACAGGCAACACTCACCAGCATACCAGCCAGTAACGCATTCTGCATGAATTCATACTGAAGCACCTTCAACATTTCCTGAATCATGAGTTTCCTGCCTCCTCGAAAGAATGTTCTTTCAGATGACGATGGGGCAACCCATGAGCTATCAAGTCAATCGGGCACTGATAAGCAGCTTCCAGCATCTCCGCGGTGATAGCTTTTTCGGCATGATAGAACAATTTCCTGCTGACACATCCAATGGTCTTGACATAAGAAGAAATTGCATCCATGTTATGCGAGATAAGAATGATGGTGATCTTCTGGTTGATTTCCCGCAGCAATTCAAAAATATTCGTGCTGACATGCGGATCAACACTTGCCATGGGTTCATCCAACAATAATATTGAAGGATGGCTTGCAAGTGCCCGTGCAATGAAAGCCCGTTGCCGCTGTCCACCAGAGAGATCCCCAATCGAGTGGTCTTTCAGATCCAATAAATCAACATTCTCCAGGGCTTCCAGTACAGCTTGATCATCCTCTTTTGTAAAGCGATGCAGTAATTTTTTCTTTCCTAACCGCCCCATTTGGACAACATCAAACACGCGAATGGGAAATGATCGGTCGAATTCTACACTCTGCGGAACATAACCAATATATTGCCGGCCTTCAATGACGGATTCCCCCATTATCCGCACCTCGCCCTGATAAGGTCGAATCAAACCCAACAACACCTTTAATAACGTTGTTTTTCCACCACCATTCGGGCCAATCAAGCCGACAAAGTCCAGTGCCTTTACAGATAGATTGATATCTTCCAGCACTACTTCATTGTCGTAACCAGCCCAAAGGTTTCGAATTGAAATCACTTCGTTTCCAAAACCGTTCATCAACATTTCTCCTGATGTCATTTTTCTGCACCCATCGCGGCAGAAAATGTTGCTGCCACCTCTCTCAAATTCTCCAACCAATCATACGCTAAGGGACTGATCAAAACCACCTCACCATCAATCGCATTTGCAATTGTTTCCGCGTCCTGTTGGCTGAACTCAGGCTGAGCAAATATCACGTGAATATCTTCTTCTTGTGCTTTTTCAATTAATTCAACCATCTCTTCAGCACTTGGCTCCGTGCCCCCTACCTCAATTGCAATCTGCTCCAGATCAAATTCTCTGGCAAAGTATCCCCATGATGGATGAAACACCATAAATTTACGGGTTTCAAGATCACTGAGTGTCAGATTCAAATTTTCCTCAAGATGCTCAATATCAGCGAGAAAAGCATTCAGGTTGATCTCATATTCCTTCGCATGCTCTGGATCTGCATCAACCAATGCTGAAAATATATGTCTCGCCTGAATTTTAACCAGCGAAGGAGAAAGCCAGATATGCGGATCTAAGGCGCCTTCTTTATGGTCTGTTTCTTTTTCGTCATTTTCGTTAGAATGTTCATCTATGATCGGCATACGTTCGATCCCGCTCGCAGTGTCAACAATCACCATTGATTTATTCATAGATGTGATTTTTTCCAGCCACACAGTCTCAAATGGAACACCGATGGAATAATAAATCTTCTCCTCGTTCAATGCCGCCATCTGAGATGGTTTGGGTTCATAAGTGGCCGGGGATTCCCCCGCTTCAACCATCACACGAACATCGACAAACTTCCCGCCAATGCGATCAACAAAGTATTGCTGTGGCACCACACTGACAAATACAACCATACGCTCATCAGCAGCGATTCCTTGTTCAACCGTGTTTTGACACGCGGTAAACAGCAATACAACAACAAGAACTATCAAAAAAAGAAACCCTTTAACTCTCATACCTTGCATCCATCTTTTATAAGTGTTTAATATTTAATTCAGAAAAAAAATCAATCCTAATTGATACTTAGTATCAATTAGGATTGTAACATAGAAACCATATCGGGGAAGACCTGAACTATTTGAGTTACATAAGAATTTTTTCTACTAGCATTTATTCGGTATATTCAACTTCAATAGTAGCAATGTCTACTTCATTACCAATTTCAATGTTATGAAAATAACAAATATCGGTGGCGGGCACACACTTGATACTCCAACCATTGTAAAGATGTTTCCGATTTCCATCAAAGTCTTCTACATATATCTCGATGTTATCACCACTTCGATTGGCTAAACCAAAACTGTTCCCATGCGGTCTCCAATAGATTCCTTCTACAGGTTCTCCCCAATCCGCAGGGTCAAGACCAATATCTGTATATGCATACGAACCCCAACTTCTGGGCCAATGTCCATTGTCTTCGTAAAAGGTCATGATGCGATCAGAAAAATCACTGGAGATGGCAGAGATGGTCATCGCTCCCCCACCAATAGAAAGGTGTGTAAGGATATTGTCATACATGGCCGAAACCCG
>CAZQSG010000147.1:0-4298 GCA_964595925.1 uncultured Anaerolineaceae bacterium
ATCTTACATTTACAGATTCATTTTCCGGTAGCAAATTGGAAGAAAGAGTCAGAATGTTTGAAAATTATATTAATGAATTGTCTGGCAATATACAGAGATTACCTGAGGATAGTCAGGACAGAAAGGGGATGTTAATCATTGAGCAATTGACCGGTCAGTTACAGCCCCATATCATCAATGATGAACTTGAGCTTGATGAAACAATTGTTGTTGAGATTAACAGGGAAATATCACTCAATAACCTGATTGAAAAATCATTACTAAGTTAATATCCAGAAATAATTACATTATAATGTGAGCGGCTAACTAATTTCATAAACCCAGGACAACAGGATTAAATACACTTACATTCCATGCAAAACAATACACAGAAAAACGCAGGACAACATAATAATACGGACACTTGTTCTGCATTCACTATGTTACGAACTCAGCGAGTCGAGTCACTCGGGATAACTGTTGAGGAATATCAACATGTAAAAACAGGTGCCATGCATTATCATCTTGCGGCTGAAAATTCAGAGAACGTTTTCCTGGTAGGGCTGAGAACAATTCCTATGGATTCAACCGGAGTCGCCCATATTCTGGAGCACACAGTCTTATGTGGTAGCGAGCATTATCCTGTTCGGGATCCGTTTTTCATGATGATTAAGCGATCCCTGAATACCTTCATGAATGCATTTACAAGTAGTGACTGGACTGCATATCCATTCGCCAGTAAGAACAAAAAGGACTTTTTTAACCTGATGGATGTGTATCTGGATGCCGTATTTTTCTCAAGGCTTGATCCTCTGGATTTTGCACAGGAAGGCCATCGAGTAGAATTCGAGGACGCTAAGGACTCAAATACCCATCTTGAATTCAAAGGCGTGGTATTTAATGAAATGAAAGGTGCGATGAGTTCACCTGTTTCCACGCTATGGCAAAAACTTACGGGTCACCTTTATCCGACTACTACCTACCACTATAACAGCGGTGGAGAACCAGAAAATATCCCTGATCTTAGTTATGAGCAATTGATTGCATTTTATAAAACACATTACCATCCATCCAATGCCGTGTTTATGACATATGGTGATATCCCAGCTCACATACATCAAGAACGAATAGAGGAAAAAGCCTTATCACGCTTTGATAAGCTTGACCTTGAGATTGGTGCCGGTGATGAACAACGTTATGAAAACCCTGTAACGGTAGAGGATGTCTATGCAATTGATGAAAATGACCTGGATGGTGGAAAAACGCATATTGTAATCTCCTGGTTATTGGGTAAGAGCATTCATCTGGAGGATCAGATTAAGGCGCATTTTCTTTCGAGCGTTCTTCTGGATAACGCATCATCACCATTACGGTATGCACTGGAGACTACTGATCTTGGTAGTGCGCCCTCACCATTGTGTGGCGTGGAAGACTCTAACCGTGAAATGTGTTTTGTTTGTGGAATTGAGGGATCTGTTCCCGAAAATTCGAAAAAACTTGAAGAACTCGTTCTCAAAACCCTGAATGAAGTTGCAGATAAAGGTGTTTCGCAGGATCAGCTGGACTCTGTCCTGCATCAGCTGGAGTTGCACCAGAGAGAAATTACCGGGGATGGTTATCCTTATGGATTACATCTGATATTAGGTGGCTTATCATCCGCGATTCATCGCGGTGACCCTGTCTCCGCACTTTTTGTAGAACCGGTTCTGGAAAAGCTTAGAGAAGAAATAAAAGACCCCGAATTTATCAAGCATCTGGTGAAAGAATTATTACTGGATAATAAACATCGGGTTCGTTTGACATTAAAACCAGACACTGGTTTGAGTCAGTTGATGAAGGCAAAAGAAGAGAGCCGTTTATCCAGCATTCTGGAGAAGATGACAGACGAAGATAAAGAGAAGGTGGTGGCTCTCTCCGAGAAACTGGAAAAAAGACAGCTTCAGGAAGATGATCCAGAAATTCTACCAAAAGTAGGTCTGGAAGATGTTCCGCCAAAAATGGATATTATCGAAGGGAAAAGTACTATTGTCGATGGTTTACCATTAACGATGTACGACCAGGGAACGAACGGCCTCGTATATCAACAGATAGTTGTAAAACTACCAGAGATTGAAGATGACTTACTTCAGCTGACCCCGTATTTTTCAACTTGTATGACAGAGCTTGGGTGTGGTGAGCTTGATTATCTGGAAACACAGGCATGGCAAGATCGTGTATCTGGCGGTATAAGTGCCCATTCATCAATAATGAGTAAGTTGGATAATGTTCAAAATGTAGATGGTTATTTTGTATTATCTGGAAAGGCTCTTTCCAGAAATTATGAACCATTATTGCAATTAATGGAAAAGACGCTTAATTCAGTTCGTTTTGATGAATATCCCAGAATTCGTGAAATTATTGCACAACAAAGAGCAGGCCGTGAGCAGAGTGTAACGGGTAATGGTCATATACTGGCTATGATGGCTGCTGCAAGTGGAATAAGTCCGAAAGCGGCACTTTCTCACAGGTTGAAAGGGCTTGCTGGCATCAAAGATATAAAGAAACTGGATGATGAGTTAAAGTCTGATGAATATATTGAAGGCTTTGCAGATAAGTTAATTCGAATTCATCAGGGTTTATTGAACGCGCCCAAACAATTATTGTTTGTATGTGAAAATGAATATCAGTCAGAATTTGAAGGTATGTTGGGGAATATTTCAGGAAGCTTCTCAAATACAGCAAATGAATTTAAGGCATTCAACCTGGAACCTACGAGCCAGGTTGTAAGACAGGCATGGACAACCAGTTCCCAGGTTAATTTTTGCGCCAGGGCATTTCCTACCGTCACAATGGATCATCCTGATGCCGCTCCGTTGTCCGTCTTAGGTGGGTTTTTGAGAAATGGATATCTACACCGTGCAATACGTGAACAGGGTGGAGCCTATGGGGGTGGAGCTAGTCATGATTCAGATACCGCTTCTTTTCGTTTCTACTCATACCGCGACCCTCGATTAACAGAAACCCTGGATGATTTTGATCAGTCTGTTCGATGGTTGCTTGATGAAAAACAAGAGTGGCGACAGGTCGAGGAGGCTATTCTAGGTGTAATTGGCAAGATGGATAAACCAGGTTCTCCTGCAGGAGACGCCAAGGAATCATTCTATAGCAGCTTGTTTGGTAGGACTCCTGAAAAGAGACAATTATTCAGGGAAAGAGTTTTAGCTGTTACGTTGGATGATTTAAAACGCGTAGGTGAACAATATCTTGTTTCTGAGAAGGCCAGTGTTGCGGTAATTTGTAGCGCTGAGAAAGAGAATGAATGCAGGGATCTTGGGCTGGAGATAATAACTTTGTAGTTTATTATCCTGCCGCTGGATTTTTGTCCATTTCACCGTACATCTGGGTGTATTCCGCCTGCAGCTTCTGGATGGAATCAAGTGCGGTGTTCAGGTCCTTCTTAAGATTATCTCTTTCTTGAATAGCCTGTTTTTTTCCGCTCTAAGCTTTTCAAGCTCTTCACTGCTTACAACGCCTTCTGTATTCTCATTACCTATGTTAGTTACAACCTGATCTGAATTTTCAACCGCAAGTGATTTATATGCTGTTATCAAAGATTGAATGTCCTCATTCAGATTCTCAATCTCTGATCTATCCTGACCTGAAAATGCTTTAAGTACATGCGAGTATAGTGATTTTTCTTTAGATACCAGTTCTTTTACCTTGTTTATGGCATCTTCATCCTGCATATGAAATGAATCCTTAAGAATTTTCAGAAGATTATCACGTCTGGCTGGTGCTTCTTCCTTGAACTGCTGTACAAGATTGTGTGTTATCATTTCATCTTTCTGCTGTCTTTTCAGCATAAAGATAAACCAGACAATAAATACTGCGGTCACTATAAACCCTATCTCAGATATAAGTACAAGCATGGCTGTCTCCAGATTGTTCACTATTTTGCGTCCCTGGCAGGTTCAGTTTTCTGTGGATTATCTAATTCAATTTCATCATCCTCATCCATGTTATCAATTTCTAAATCGAGGTCTGATAGGATTGCTTCTACTTCAAGGCTATCCTGTGATTCATCAGAGCTACTTTCAATTTCTGATTCACTTTGCTGGCCCTCATCACGCTCCGCAAGGGGCTCGGCAACCTCTGTCTCGTTTGCCACCTTAGGAGGATCAATTTCAATAGTCTCCTCTTCAGGTGCCTCAGCAACCGTTTCAACAGGATTTTCCTGAGGCTCATTGCTTGATTCAGTGTTTGTGGTTTCGTCTAACTCAGCAGATGGTTCGATTTCTGAGATATCTTCAGTTTCTTCAGTAGAAAGGGCCGATACGGGC
>CAZQSG010000148.1:0-4218 GCA_964595925.1 uncultured Anaerolineaceae bacterium
TATACTTTTTACGTGGCATCCAAAAGACAGGGGCAGCTTTTTCTGAGTTCAGATGACGATCCGGCGAACAGCACCATGATTGCCTACATTCCGAATAATAAGCAAACAGGCCGCTATCAGTGGGATAAATACCCCGGTCAGCAAAATTCTGTACCCATCACGATGCAGGGAGGTCAATGGTACTATATCGAAGGTCTTCACAAAGATGATTCTACGAAGGAATATTACAACGTGGGATGGACCGGCCCATATATCGATGATGTTCAAATTATTGACGGTATTTATCTGAGGCCGTATCAACCTGAAGCGACCCATACCCCCACAGTTACACCAACGCCGACGAGAACACCAACACGGACCCAAACCGGCACGAATACACGAACGCCGACAATTACACGGACGCCTACCCGTACTCTTACGCCTTCACGGACACTGACGCCTTCGAGGACATTGACGCCTTCGAGGACAAGGACGCCCACCCGGACCCTGACTCCGTCAAGAACACCAACCAGGACGCGGACGCTAACGCCTTCTCGGACACCGACCAGAACGAATACGCCAACTCCGTCAAGAACGCCGACAAGAACCAATACGCCAACTCCGACAGAGATTCAGACAGCGACCCGGACGCCAACGCGTACGCCGACAAAGACTCCTCGTGATGATATTGGATAAATAAAAGGTCTGTATATGACAAAATCATCAAATCAGCAAAACGAGGTTCAAACAACTTCCCCCCAGAAGACCTCTGGGGGGAGTTCTCAATCAACGAAATCACCAATACCGGAAAAACGAACCCGCACCTGGCTTCGACCCCTGGTTGTTGTGGTTATTATTCTCCTCGCGGGGTGGTTTTTGCTTCAGGTGCTGCTTTATAACGGTGGTGTTGATGAAACAAGGATTGTGTTTGTAGGTCTGTTGGCTTTCTCTTTGTTCTGTGTTTGTTTCGTGATAATTATAAAAGAAGTACGGCACGTGCGCCAGATGAACTGGAAAATTCAAAGTGAGAAGAACAAAGAAGATAAGCCTGAATAACCTCTATTAACCATTTCCTTGTCTTAGTGGAATCACAGCCCGCACAATTGTTCCGTTGCCCTGTCTGGAAAACGTCTCAAAAGTGCCGCCCAATTGTTCGGCGCGTTCGCGCATGCTGATCATGCCCATTCCTTCTGATAAACTACCTCTGGAGGGATCAAAGCCCTTGCCGTTGTCTTCCACATTCAGAAGGATATAATTTTCTTCCTCCTCCAGGCTGACCAGCGCTTCAGTTGCGGTAGCGTGTTTTAATATATTATTCAACGCTTCAATCGTGATGCGGTAGAGGCCTTCTTCAATTTCAGGTGGCAATTTCAATGCTGGATCACATTCTAGTTTTGCCTCCACCCCTGCCCGTCGTTCTACCGTTTCTAAGCGTTGGGTGAGGGCTATATAGAGTCCTTCATCTGCCAGGGCAGAGGGGCGCAGGTCATAGATCAGCAGCCGCATTTCTTTGAGTGCTTGCTGCGAAATGTCAGGCAGTTGATCAAGATAGTGGTTGGCACGTTCAAGGTTGCCGTTCTTAGCAAAACGTCTTGCGGCGTTCACCATCAGATTGAGGCTGAAAAGAGACTGCGTCACTGAGTCATGTAACTCACGTGCCAGACGCTGGCGTTCCTGAGCAATGGCACCAGCCTGGGCTTGTTTCCTTAATCGTGATATTTCGATGCCATCCGCAATCTGGTTTACAATGGCTTCCAACAGATTGATATCTTCTTCGCCAAAGGCGCTGGCGTTGTGGCTGAAAACCGCGAGAACACCAACTAATTGATCTTTGAGGCGTATCGGCAGGGCAACGAAGTGGCGCAAATTGCTGCGAACAATATTTGGAGGAACCTGTGCTCGCTTCAGCAAGTCAGGAATTTGAATAATCTGTGGATTATGGATCATCCAATCTTCCCACAAGATCTGACTCTTGTATTCCAGTTGATGGAATTCTTTTATCACCAGCTCATCTACACCGGAGGAAGCACTGAGCGATAGTTTTTTCTCGTTGTTTTGACCAGGTTCAAGAAGGAAAACTCCTCCTGCGTCTGTCTGCATGGCATTCAATACCTCTTGCAGTGAGAGTTCCAGTAATTCTGGTAATTCATGCAAGCCACCTACCACTTTGCGGATGTTATACAGAGCCTGCAGCGAGCGTGTTCGTTCGATCACCCGTTGTTCGAGTGTTTCAGTGATCTGGGCGCGATGCAATGAAATGCCTGCAATCTCAGCAATTGTCGTCAGAATTTCCCGTTCTGAACGATTTAATTGATGACGATGGTCATTAAAGGCGATATGCATTAATCCTAACATGGTGTGTGTGGCCTTCAGCGGCATCAGTACACTCCAATGAGAATGACTGAGCACCTGATTTAGTACGGGATTTCGTTTGTTTTCAGGCGGCGTGTGTTCTGTTGGTAGATACATCATTTGGCGATTCTGGATGACCTGCCAATAAGGGTCATTGGAATCTGGAGGTACCAACTCACCCAGTAGACTTGGAGGCAGGTTATGATACCAGACCACTTTCAATTGGTTGTTATCTTCTAGTAAAAGACAGAGGTTTTCAGCGTTCAGAACCTCCAATGTGCGTTCAACAAGAATCGAGAGAATTTCGTTGGTGGTTTGTGCCCGGCGCATGGCACGAGAAATATTTACCAATGTCTGTAATTGTTCAAGCCGCATCCGCTCCTGGTGAATTGAGCGGACTTTAAGCAATGCGCTGGCGGTTTGTGAAGCAAGTGCTTTCGCCATTTCTTCTGTATCTGTGTTGAAGGCCTGTTTCTGTCGGGTTTCCAGATTAAGGACTCCAATAATGGTCTCTTCTGCTTTAATGGGAATACAGAGGATTGAACGGCTTTTCTCATGCAGCGGTTGAACAACCTCGATATTGTCTTTCGAGAGTTGGATGTTTTGTAATTCACCGTCGATAGCGACATTGCCGCATAAACCTGTACCCGTTTCAATGGTGTAGGTTTTATGGATATCCACCAATTTATCCCCATGTTCATTTAATATGAGTAGATCAAGATGGGTTTTCTTGAAGATGGGCTCTATCCAACCGGTGATTTTTTCAAGGAAGGTTGTTTCATCCAATGATTGCGTGACAGCGCCAGCGATGGCATTGATCACCCGCAGGGTTTGCATCTGTCTTTCAAGCTGCACCTGTGTCTGCACCCTTTGCGAGATATCTTGAAACGAAGACACAACACCATAAGGGTTTTCTTCACCCGGATAGAACAGCGGAGTGGAGTTGATAGCAAGCCATACCATGCTACCGTCAGGCCGTTCCACCTGAATGTTTGTGTTTATGTTGGATTTTCCGCTTGTAAGCGCCTGATGCGATGGGAATTCTTCCTCTGTGATAAGGGTTTCATCCTGTCGAAAAACAGCCAGGTTTTTCAATGGGGGGTTTCCGATGATTTCAGTCTCTGATTGACCAAGAATTTCAATGGCACGCGGGTTGCATGCTGTTACAATGCCATCCTCGTTACATACAATGACACCTTCCATCAATGCCATTACGACTGATTGATATTGCTCTCTGCTTTCTTGTAAATCCCGTTCCGATTTTTTCCTTATTGTTACATCGTGCACTATGCCCCGGACAAGGAAGCGGCCGGTTTCATCATGAATCATCTCAAGAGTGACTGAGGCCCAGATCAGCATGCCGTCATAACACTGCATGCGAAGGTCAATATTTTCAATGCGTTTTGTACGCTGCAAAGTCAACATCACCTGTGTGATCATGCTGTCATAATTGTAATAAATCTTTTTAAGGCTGGTTTCGAGCAGCGAACTCTCTGAAGGGTAGCCAAGAATTCTTACAATCTGCCGATTTGCATGTAAAATTTTCCCAGAAAGGCTGCTTTCATAGACACCCACAGGCACACTATCGAGCAGGTCTCGATAATGCTGTTTGCTTTTTTTCAATTCCTCAATGCGTTTCCGCAGAACCGCATTTTGGTCTTTGCCAGGTTCCATGTCAGTCATAGTCTATTTCATCACTTTTCCTGCAAGATTAGGTACTGGTCTAATTGTAACCTACCTCGAGTTTCACTGTCTAAAAATAATTGACAGAGCAGTACCGTTGCAGTCATTACTCTTGATATTATGTCATCTTGAGCAAGAGTCAACGAAGTTGGATTGCGTCGAAAGATCACTGTGAAGTAATGTCTACTAATCCTTTTTCAGACG
>CAZQSG010000149.1:0-4210 GCA_964595925.1 uncultured Anaerolineaceae bacterium
CCTGGTTCTTTTTTTCAAATAATTGAGCTTATTTTTGGTAACCAAAAATAATTAACATAAAGGAACTCAACGCAAATACGTTGAGTTCCTTTTTCAGGTTCCCGCTATAACAGAACTATTTACTCTGTTCCAGCATTCACTTCTTCAATAGTAAGGCGATCGAAATTGATCTGAAGCGGTGTTTGTACAAATGAAATTGCAAAGAAACCAACATCACCAGATGTGAAAGTGTCATCCTGCACAATGCCCAATACTTCGTTGTCCAATAATAAAGATATTTGGCCTTCTACACAATCCATGCCAATGTGGTAGGCCTCTGCTGATGGATCAATTTTATCCGTTCGAAGATAACTGCCGTCTTCGCTACCAAGCAATAGGAAATCATCTCCATTGACTGTTTTAGCAATAAAATAATAACCGTCCTTTCCAATACTGGCCAGGTAGTAATTTAGCTCATCCTGATAATTACAGATCAAACCATAGCTGCCATCTTGCGCAACACCAATATCCATAGCGTTGATCGTCAATTTTACATCTGAGAATTCTTGACCGAGGTTCTCCCATTCAAGAATTGCCCCTTTTCGAATCTGCATGACATATTCACCATCCATAACCCCCCGGTAAGTCTCATTATCATCCTTTTCGGACCACACAACACCTTCATCATTTTCATCAAAATTGTACACAACAACATTTTCATCATATTCAGCCTGACAGGCGTTCAGCAGAATTAAACATGTAAACAGGCACAGGAACCAAATTAACTTTTGTTTCATCAAGAATTCTCCTCCTCAAATGTGATAAGTATCCTAATATTACCAGAGAATATTACTTCCACCGTAAATGTTTCTTTGCTCACCAACTCAACAGGAGTAAAATGGTTATGGTTGGAAAAAATATAGACGGACTATTATATCCCAAAGGAGCCTTGATTATGTCATCTGTTATTGAACGGTTTGTACGTTATATTAAAATAGATACGGAATCAGACCATACTTCCGAGACGAATCCCAGCACAGAGAAACAATTTGATCTGGCCAGGCTGTTAGTCCAGGAATGTGAGGATCTGGGTTTATCGAATATCACCCTGACAGAAAAATGCCATGTTTTAGCAGAATTGCCTTCTAACAGTGAGAAAAATATTCCTGTCATCGGGTTTAATGCCCATATAGACACCAGCCCTGATTTTTCCGGAAAGGGAGTCAACCCTCAATTCATCCATTATCAGGGTGGCGATATATTATTGAATCAGGAAGAAAATATTACCCTCTCCCCAAATGTTTTCCCGATTCTAAAAGAACGTATTGGAAAACACCTCATTACGACAGATGGAACAACCTTGCTTGGTGCGGATGATAAAGCGGGTATCGCAGAAATTATGGCATCCATCGAATATCTTGTGAAGTATCCTGAAATCGAACATGGCTCCATCAAAATTTGTTTTACCCCGGATGAAGAAATCGGCAGAGGGGTTCACCATTTTGAATATACTCTCTTTGGGGCAGACTTCGCCTATACCGTTGATGGCGGCGCTGTTGGAACTATTACCTATGAAAATTTCAACGCCGCCTCAGCGGTTGTTACAATTCATGGTCGAAGCATTCACCCCGGAACTGCCAAAGGAAAAATGATCAACGCCTCGCGTGTGGCTATCGAACTGGATGCTATGCTCCCAGAAAATCAAAAACCAGAATATACAGAAAACAAGGAAGGTTTTTTTCATCTCACCCAATTTACGGGGAATATTGAAACTGGGAAGCTTTCGTACATTATCCGTGATCACGATATGGGAAAATTCACTGCGAAAAAAGAACTCATTCTCGCTGCCGCTAATTACATGAACCAGAAATATGGTGAGAATACCGTTGAAATTGAAATCAATGACAGCTATTACAACATGCGTGAAAAAATTGAGCCTGTCATTCATATCGTAGACACCGCTATCGAAGCAATGGAACAGCTAGGGATTGAACCGGAGATCGTTCCAATCCGTGGGGGCACAGATGGCGCACAGATGAGTTACAAAGGCATCCCAACACCAAATCTTTTCACGGGTGGTTACAATTGCCATGGGCGCTTTGAATTTGCTGTAGAAGAAGAAATGGAACAATCTGTTGAAGTAATCCTTAAAATCATTGACCTATATACTCAAAAAGCATGAAACCAAAAAAGGGCGTCTGCATTAATAATCGCAGACGCCCTTTTTTCTCAGATTAACACCTTCTATCGTTTGGAATTGAGTATCTGATCGATAACATCAATCGCTTTTTCAACCAGCTCCATTTGCGCTTGATGACCCATATGCCCGATTCGGAAAATTTTTCCAGCCATCGGCCCATAACTCCCACCTACAACCAACCCCCGTGCACGAAATGCTTGATCAAGTAATGTCCAATCCCATCCCTCAGGCACATTGACCGCTGTTACGGTCGGAGAAGGAATGGCCTGGTCTGCATAGAATAAAGACAAACCCATCGATTGAATCCGCTCTCTTGTATACTCCGCGACTTTGGTATGCCGGAGAAAACAATTTTCCAAACCCTCTTCAGTTATTAACCTTGTTGATGCATGCAACGCTGCCACGCCATGCCAATTTGGCGTATAGGGGAACATTCCCGGTGCGTCGAGAGCTTTTCGGAAAGGGAGGAAACTATCATATCCTACATATCCAACTTCCTCAATCACCTGCCAGGCAGCATCGCTAACGGCAATCATCGACATGCTGGGTGGCATAGATAAACATTTTTGAGAACCACCCAGAGCCAAATCAATGTGCCAATCATCTGCAAACACCGGTACCCCACCCATGCTGGCCACACAATCTATATACAGTAACGGTACGTTATGCTTTGCCTTAAGAGCACCCAACCCTGAGATTGGATTCAAAGTGCCTGAAGGCGTTTCGCAATGCACTGCTGTGATTATCTTCGGTGAAAATTCGATAATTGCTTTTTCTACAACGGCCAAATTATCAAGAGTTGAATTAAATGGGAACTCGATTAATCGGGTCTCTGCTCCAACAGATTCAGCCATGGTGCAGATACCTGAACCAAATATACCCGTCGAAATCGAAAGCACCCGATCTCCAGGTTGGATGACGCTTTTCAAAGCTCCCCACAAGGCAATCATCCCTTCGCCGGTGTGCAGGATAACATCATTTTTTGTTCCAAACAACAACCGCAAATCAGCCGCAGTCTCTTTATAAAGGGTCAAAAATTCTTCCTCAATATCGGGCGATCCATAGTTGATTTGGTAGACATCTCTAACTGATTGTGGAACGCTGACTGGTCCTGGAACCATTGGAATCGGATACGTTTTCATTCTTTATCTCCCGCAAATTTTGGAATTCGTTGAATCATTAAACACGATGTGACATTATCAACCTTAGTTGACTCTATCAGTACAACCATCACTTCTAAATATTACTATGAAAAGCCAACCCTTTTCTAATCAGGGCTGGCAATGATTTTGGATTGTTTGATTAAAAAGAAGCAATTCGATTAATGGCTGAGATTAAAAGCAGGCAAATTTGGTGATACTCCTTCACCAGTGACCCAGCAAACAATGCGTGCTTGATTGGGATGGCTAACCTGATAAAAATTGCCGATCCGCGCATAAGCTGCCCCTGCTGTTCCGGCTGATACCGCTCCATAGTTATAAGAAGTCAGGTCTGCCTCATGATAACAGCCTACGGATTGATAGAAAAATACGGTTGCATCTGGATTTGCATTTGCATTTGCCGGAATGGGTGTTGCTTCAACTGTCGGCGTTTCTTCTGTTTCAACAACCACTTCCTCTGTCGCCATTGTTTCTGGAGTAACTGTTACAGCTTCTTTTACCTCTACTTCTTGTTCAGTAGCTGTCGGCTCAAGTGTTGCAGTAGGTACTTCTTTCTCTTCTACTACTTCCGCTGTAACCTCAACAATCGGCATCTCAGTTGGACTTTCAGTCGCTTCAGGTTCAATTGTTGCCGAAAGAGTAGCTTCAGGCAATTCCGGCTGTATCGTGATTGTTGCGGGAAGCGTCTCTGTTTTGCTAAGACTCATATTACACCCTGAAATTGCAAGCAAAGCCAGAATTGTAATCGCAATTAATATTATTGGTTTTATTTGCTGTCCCATAAATCCACCTCTTCTTAATTTGTCCCCTTCATCAATTTCGATTATAGCCATTTATCTAAGGAATTGCCAATACTGAAAGGCTCGATGTT
>CAZQSG010000150.1:0-4170 GCA_964595925.1 uncultured Anaerolineaceae bacterium
GTTGGGCTTTCCGAAGAAGAAGGGGGAGTGGTGGAAATTGAAATTGAGGACTCTCTTTACCATGGGAATAGGGGCGTTTATCTTGTGAGGGCTTTGATAGCATATTCACAGGCCGACGATTATCATCTGAATAAATTCCTGACGAAACTCGAGGAGCCCGCAACCAGAAAGATGGAGAATGAAGATCTTCTTCAGGGCACGCCAGGCCGATTGATGGCATTTGCCATAACGTATGATGAGATGGGATACGATTACATTAAAGAAGGCGGCAGGGTTGTTGCTGAAGAATTGCTGAATACGGCCGATTTTGATTCCAGGGAGCCCCTGTGGGGTAATAATCATTTCTTGGGCATAGCTCATGGACGCAGCGGTATACTTTATTCACTGTTATTCTGGCATAAGGTTTCCGGGTATAAGTTGCCTGATAGGATCCCGGAAGAGGTGAAAAGAATCGCTGAATTTGGCATCAAAAAGGAACATGGTTTCAGGTGGCCGATGAGGGATGATAATAATAAGAGATTCCTGGATAGTTGGTGCCATGGAAATCCTGGGCTGATAGATATGTGGTCACTCGCATATGAGCTTTATGGGGATCCTTTCTTCCTGGAAACCGCTCGTAAAGCAGGCGAATTTCTGATTCACCACAAGGAGTATCAACTGGGACACATTTGTTGTGGTGCTGGAGGTGTAAGTTATTCTATGCTGTCTTTGAACAGAGTTGATCCTGGCGGTCCTTGGCTCGAGCAGGCAATCAGGTATGCCGAAATGGCTGAGAGAGCAAGGTTGATACCTCGTTTCAGATTGGGTCTTTATACAGGGCTTGCTGGTATAGCTTGCCTCATGCTCGATATGATACAGGTAGATGAGGCAAGGCAACCCGTTTTCCAGGGATGAATGGCTTGACTATAAATAAAATCATTTTGAAAGAGCATCGATTAAGAGCTTGAAGAGGCGAACACTCGGTTTAACAATTATTTTTGCATTACCTTTTAGACCATATTTTAAATAGATCTTTTCTCCATTTTCATCTTCAACCCATGGTTCTTCTATTCCGATATTTACATTAAACATGGACTTGCCTGAGCGGAATATCGGCGAAGGGGCAATTTTTTCGACTTTGCCTTCAAACACTTTGTACTCTCTGTAAGGGAAGCTGTTTAAGAAAATTTTCACTTTTTGTCCCGGTTTCACATTTATAATATTGCTTTCATCAATATCAACCTTAAATACATATTCATCGAAACAGCCTAAACTAATCACTGACTCACCCTGTTTAACCATGGTGCTCTCAAGTTTTTCTGGCTCTGCGGTCAATATGGTTCCTGAAATTGGGGCTGTTATTATTGTTTTGTTGAGTTTCTCTTTTGCCAGTCCCAGAGTTTTCTTTGCAAGCGTGAGGTCACGTTCGGCTCTTTCTATTCGATATCTTAACTGATTTTTGACAACTTCGATTTTTCTTCTTAAAATATTGTAATACGATATGCTCGATTCATACTTTAACTTATCATCTTCAAACGACTCAGAGTCGAGTAGCCCCTTTTTATACAGATCTCTCGCCCGTTCAAACCTCTTCTTGTAATAATTCTTCCTTTTCTCGGCTTCGTTGAGATCGGCGAGTATCGTACCGAATTCATATGCTCTGCTTGTGGTGAGGGCTTGATATTCATCTTCGGCCCTCTTTAAATCGGCAGTGGCATCGGCTATTGCATTTTCAGCCTTTTCCACTTCCAGTTTGATTGCATCAGATTCCAGCGTGAAGAGTGTATCACCTGCAGAAACAATCTGCCCTTCTTTGACGCAAACCTTCTTAATTATTCCCCCAATTCTAGAAGGGACCTCTATTTTATGCTTTGGATAGACAATTCCTGATCCTTTGACTGTTTTGTCCATCTTCCCGAAGTAGATCACGCCAGCACCGCAGAGAACTATACCCATTGAAATATATATGGATATTAAAAATACCTTGACCGGTCTTTTCATATCTGCCCCTAGCTATTTAAAGTGCGCTGATCCTTTTTGCCAGTGAAATCGTTTGTTGATTGTGTCATTTGATCCCATAGCATTCTGTATATTCCACTTTTATTCATCAGCTCTTCATGAACCCCTGATTCAACGAACTTTCCTCCATAGAGAACATAAATAATATCGGCGTCTGTTATTGATGTTAATCTATGAGCTACTATTATTGTAGTTTTTTTCTCCATAAGCGGTTTGAGCGCCCGGTGAATGAGTGATTCTGATTTCGTGTCCAGTGATGACATTGCTTCATCGAGGATTAGAATCTCGGGATCTTTCAATATTGTTCTTGCGATCGAGATTCTCTGGCACTGTCCTCCCGAAAGTCTGAGCCCTCTCTCCCCCACAATGGTTTCATAACCATTGGGGAGACAAGATATAAAATCATGAATATCGGCTTTCCTTGCGGCATTGATTATTTCTTCATCTGAAGCCTTTTTCTTTCCATACATAATGTTTTCTTTGATTGTAGTGTTGAATAGTATTGTATTCTGCGAGACAACCCCGATATGTTTTCGCAGCGATTTGAGTTTGATCCTTTTTATATCATAGCCATCTATCAATATCCGGCCGGATATAGGATCATAAAATCTTTCGAGAAGGTCTACAATGGTGGATTTGCCAACGCCACTTGGACCCACGATAGCGACTTTCTGCCCGGATTTTATGAGAAAAGAAATATTATTAAGCACTTTCTCTTTGGGATCATAGTAGAAACTTACATTTTCAAATTCTATGTCTCCTTTGATCTTTTCAAGCCATATACTTCCTGGTTCATCCACGATTTTGGGTTCAATGTCGAAGAATTCGAAAATTCTGTCTATTGATGCACGTGCAGTTTGAATTGCTACGTTATATTGAGCCAGTCTTAATATTGGACGGAACAACCTGCCAACGTAAGCATAGAATGCAACGAGACTGCCAAGGGATAGTGTACCCTCCATTACCTGCCGCCCACCGAACCAAAGCACTACTACGGGCCCGAGAGTGGAGAGGAACCCTGCAATTGCCGCAGCTATCCCACCGATTACACCCAGTGTTATTCTTAAGTTGATAAGTTCTTTGTTCTCTCTGAGGAGCCTTATAGCTTCAAATTTCTCTGCTGCGAAAGATTGGATGAGCTTTATCGAAGTAAAAACTTCTTGGAAAAAACTTACAATTTCTGCGGATTTATCACGTACCTCTCTGCTTTTTTTCTTAATCTTACGCCCCATATAGTATTGACTTATAAAAAGGAAGGGAAAGATCGTTGAGGAGACAAGCGTTAATTTCCAATTTAAGATGATCATAATAATAAAAATAACCAGCACTGAGACGATGTCGGTAATCAAAGATATAAGAGTGGTAGTAAGTACGTCTTGTACTCTGGAAACGTCATTGTTAACGCGAGTTATTATTTCTCCGGTTTTTGTTTTTGTGAAGAAACCAATGTGTAGATGTTCAAGATGCTGGAAGAGATCCATCCTTATATTGAATAGTATTTTCTGCCCTACATATTGGATAAGGTAGTTAGTGATAATCCTGATGCCGCTGCGCATAATGAAAAGGATTATCATCGCAACGATTATTATATTCAGCAGGTAGAAATTTTTGTCTATAAATATATCATCAATCATTATTTTCATTACCAACGGATCTATCATAGAGAACCCGACGACGAGGAGCATCAAGAAAGCAATGCCGATTTCTATGCTTATATATGGCTTGAGGTATCTTGATGTTCTTTTGAGGTTTTTGAATCTTGATTGGCTTTTTATAATGTTCATATCAAATCGTTTTGCAAATGAATTGAATTCAATGTCCATCGACTTATAATGGGTCGACTCTTTATTAATAATCTAATTATACTTCAACCTTCATCCATTCTACTTTTAACAGTAGGTAATTATATTCAATTTGGGTAAAAGATATGAAGAAGACTTTTTTACAGTTTTGGAGGTTTTAGAGTGACTGATTACAATCCAGACGGTCGATGTTTTTGCAAAGCTTGCGCAATAGGATTCAAACAGCTGAAACGTTTTTATAGAATTGACCTTCACCCTGTTATTCCATCTTTCATTGGAGTCGTCCCAGACCAAGCACCATACCTTTGGCTTATCTGTAACGATTGCAGGAAGTTGGAAGCCTTATAGAGAATGTTCCAACATCACATTG
>CAZQSG010000151.1:0-4027 GCA_964595925.1 uncultured Anaerolineaceae bacterium
AGTGCGCGAGGTGCATCAAAAGTTGCACTGGTACCCAATGGATCAGACCCCGGCTTATTTTCTGGCGAGTATGATAGGAAGGAATATCGAAAGAGAAATGGTCTGGGTGAGGCATTTCTTGTCCTTTACGCGGGAGCACATGGCGTTTCGAACGACCTGGGCATGGTGTTGGGGGCTGCTGAACTCTTGAAAAATGAAACTGACATTCATTTTGTGTTTGTCGGTGATGGCAAGGAAAAAAAGAATCTCATCCGAGAAGCAGAGCAAAAGCAATTAGCTAACGTTTCATTTCTTGATTCGATTGCAAAGAATGAAATTGCAGAAGTATTCGCAGCAGTTGATGCCTGCGTGGCAATTCTGAAACGGATTGATGTTTATAAGACAACCTACCCGAACAAGGTGTTTGATGCGATGGCCGCGGGGAAACCGGTTCTTTTAGCGATTGATGGCGTGGTTCGGGAGGTAGTAGAAACCGCGGAAGCAGGATTATTTATCGAACCCGGTAATTCACAAATGATGGCAGAAAAAGTCCAATTTTTATATCAGCACCCAGAAATCTGCAAGAAAATGGGTGAGAATGGCAAGGCAGCCATTAATAAGTCATTCCATAGAAGAGCGCAAGCAGAAAAAATGGAAGCACTGATGATGGAATTGAAAAATAAATAACCTTGATTATGTCTTAAATGGTTTGAGGGAAAATATCCCATACAGGGAATAAAGTGAACATTGAAGAAGGAAGTATAGTTCTACAGGAAATCATGCAACTCGCCTCCTGGCGATTGCGGGATTATCATGATTCCTTTTTACAATTACAGTTCTCTGATGATATTGACGATCTCAGTGTGAGACTGGTTCATCGGCTGCGGGTCATCTGCCGAAGAATACGGGCAGGTCTAAAAAGTTTTCAGTCTGTGATTCCAGAAGAAGATTTCAAATTGATGAATAATGGATTTCGCGATTTTGCACGCTGGTTTGCAGAAATTCGCGATATTGATGTCTTACTTGAAGAGTTGGTTTCATTGACAGGACAGACAGGGCCGTTTCAGCAAGATGATGCGGTGTTGAAAGCTATAGAAAAGATTCGTGCTAAACGGAGGTTTCTGGTCTTGCGGGCTGTTCCGAAAGTGGCACTATTTTTTGATAGCGAAGCTTATAAATTGTTTTCAGGCTTTATTCAAGAAAATCAGATGGTTCAGCCAGAGACATTGCTGAACTCTGCGTATGTGCGGGAATTCATTGTTGTGAGTATTCGAACGAAGATTTTCGATTTTCAATCTTTTGAAGAAATACTGAATACCAATCATTTCAATGGTGAATTTCACCAGATGAGAATTGCATTGAAAAATCTACGCTATACAATTGATTTATTTTCTTGTTTCGACGAGCAGTCTTTCAGCATTATCATTGCATTATTTCAATCGCTGCAGGATCAAATGGGTGCGATTCATGATGCTGTGGTTTGGCCGAAGATGATTGATCCGTTTCTTGCTGAGTCAGAGGAATCAGGGGATAGTACATCACAGGGAGTGATTATTAGTGGAGAAAGGCACGCATTAAAGCCGTATTGGGATCAAAGAGCAACGAGGCAGTATCAGGAATTCTGCCAGTCGTACAATGATTTAAAATCTTCTGGATTTTGGGATGAGTTTGATAGAACCCTTACGAGTTTAAGAAAATTAAAATAATCTTGAAACCCAGTTGCCTGCCAGGGCAAATAAGAGCATTTTTAGGATTTTCCCAATCGAACACCATAAAAGGAAACGAGTTATTCGCATTTTTAGTGCTCCAGCGATCATTCCAGCCATGTCAAATAATGGATTAGGAATGAAGGCTAAAACAAGGATGGTCCAGCTGCCATTGGTTTCCATCCAGCTAAAAAGGCGGTCGCGCCATTTTGAATTTTCAATAATACCCTGTCCGCTATATCCAGCAAGGTAGCCGGAGAGTTCGCCTAGAGACGCCCCAAGGCCGGCCGCCAGGGCTACTCCATATGGGTTGAATATGGCGCCAAAAGCAGTTGTCAGCGCGACTCCGGGGATGGGAACCAGCACGGTTGCATTTACGACGATGGAAACAGCAAAAATGGATGGGTAAGCCAGCCAGCCCAGACCAGGAATTTCATCCATGAATGTTTCGATCTGAGTCGAGATTGTGATGATGTAGATGGTGAGCGCAATGACGAAGATCAACGCCAACCAGCGTGTGATTTTTATGAGAGAGCTTGAGTCTTTTTGGGGTTGAATTTCAATATTGGATTGACTCATATTTCCTCTATTTTAACAATTGACTGATACGTGCCGTCACCATATCAAGGGCAACACGGTTATATCCGCCCTCTGGGATGATGACATCAGCATGACGTTTTGATGGCTCAACAAACTCCATGTGCATTGGGCGAACAGTTTCCAGGTATTGTCGGATTACGGACTCCTGGGTTCGATTGCGTTCGATAATGTCGCGTTGCAAACGGCGGATGAAGCGGATGTCAGCGTCGGTATCGACAAAGATTTTCACATCGAAAAGCTTCCGCAAATCGCGCTCGACAAAGATCAGAATGCCATCAACGAGAATAACGGGCTGGGGTTCAATAAGCACAGTTTCTTCTTTGCGTCTATGGGTTGTAAAGTCGTATACGGGCATGTGAATTTGACGCCCTTGTTTCAATTGCTTTACGTGTTCGACCAATAATTCTGTCTCAAGTGAATCCGGGTGGTCATAATTGACTTTGGCACGCTCTTCAAACGGCATGTCTTTTTGATTGCGGTAATAAGCGTCATGAGAAAGAATCGCCAGTTTATTTGCGCCCACACGATGTAGAATTTCATGGGCGATGGTTGTTTTACCAGAGCCGGTTCCGCCAGCAATTCCGATGACAAGGGGATCATATTTCACAAAAGACCTGCCTTATAGGATATGTTTCATTGAATGAGATTCAACGTGATTACGTTGAGTTTCATTTTAACATATTCTAAAGGAGGCACGGTTATTTCCTCTGGGTTGAATCAGTGAATTTTATAAGAGAATCCCTTTTGTTACTGGTATAGACTCATAAAGTTATCAAGAATTGAGGGCCCGAGGATTGAAAAAAGAATGAAGGTCAATATGGAAAACAGAATGCCGAAAATGATGTTGATAACCCACCAGTGGCCATAGATTGCGAGGGCGCGCAGCAAAAAACTATCGCTGAATATGGCGAGTTTTGGAAGACGGAATTGATCTAGTTGAGTAACCATCGAGGCGGCTTCTTTCTTTGTGATATTACGGGCGAGCATGGTTTTTAATCTGCGATTTTCTTTTTCAATGGCTTCGATTCTTTTTTGAAGACCTTCAAGCAAAACAACCAGATCTTTTACACTGCGGATTGGTTGGGAGCTGTTTGATGCGGGAGCCTGATCGATTTGGGGAGCAGGCTCATCTTCGGGTAGCGTAATAAATGGTTGGGAATTGGGGGTGTCAGACATATGTCCTCCTGATAGTTGCGATGGGGGAATGAGAATTAATAGGAAAAAATACCTTTGGTTGTGTAAGCGGAAAGGTAGTGCCAAAAATCAAATCAATATTGAACACGAAGGGTTGCTATGTTCTTAATGAATATAGCATTAATTGTACGAAATTGGAAGAAAAAATATGGATCAGGATTGTGCTTAGATTTTTACGGTAATGATCTGTCGGCGAGTGATTGTTTTTAGGGTCAAGGAAGGGTAACAGAAGCAAGGTGTGGCGGGTTGGCTCTGGGTGTGCCCCTATTCTTGGCTTTACACTTATATGCTAGACAAGATTTCTGCTTTCTTAGCATCGAACTCGTCCTGAGTTATCAGCTCAGCTTTAAACAATTGCTTGAGTTTCTTGAGTCTCTCTACAGGATCATCCTGTGTTGAGGTTGGAGAGGTGGAAGATTTACCTCTTTTTTTCCGATTCACTGCTTTGCCAAGTGCACCCTTGAGTTTGTTAGCTGTTTGTCCTGCCACACCAATTGCTGTTACTGCCGCACCCCCCACTGTACTCGCAGTTTTCTCAAGGAAGTTCT
>CAZQSG010000152.1:0-3995 GCA_964595925.1 uncultured Anaerolineaceae bacterium
TCCCTGATCTTTGAGGAGTGCGAAGGCGAAGTTTTCGATGGTGGATTCGGTGATTCTAGTCATCTTGATACCCCTCTATTATTTGCCATACCTTCTGATATGTTATTCCTGATTCCCCTAGTGCAGCAACCCAATCTTTCGGTTTAAGTTGCTGTAATTTATTCCGAAGAGTTGGTATCGGTTCAGTCGCTATACCACCTAAATGGGAAGCCAATGGCTGTGCTGCTGTGCGAGGTATTCCTAAAAGGCGAAGCGATATTGCAGCATCATTGTTAACACCATAATATACTTTTGAAGGAAGATTACTCAATTTTTTATATTCCTCTTCAGATACGTTAGAAGCAGTGATTGATAGAAGTGCCCCCAACCCCCATGAAGCTGTTAATGTTAATTTTCCAAAAAGATTTTGCCCACATTTAGTTAATGCTTTAATTTGATCATCATTTTCTTCTTTGAAATAACGTTCTGAAATTGTCAATATGGTTTCACCGTTGACCCAATCTTTGACAATAAGAGCCAATTTATTACCATCTGGCAATCTCCCACCCGTTACAGCTTTTAGATTTTCTCTTAATTCTGGAACTCGTAGGAGAACTCCCATCATATCCTGGAGGGTTGTATTTCTTTTATCAAATAATGTTATGTCATCCCAAGAACGTTCATTTATTGTTCCTTTATGGGTAAGTACAGTTTTAATACTTTGTAAGGAAAAACCTGTGCTATCAACTAATTTAAGAGGTTGATTAGGTTGTCGTAGGTATTGTGAATACGTCTGAATTCCACCCAACAAATTACGTGCAATAATGCTATGATTAGTACGCAACTTTTCAAAACCTAGCGTTCCTCGCAATACTTGCTCGATCTCATCAAAGAATGTATCTGGCTCACCCATTTGCCTGTATGTATGAGCTAAATATTGAAGGAAGCTAGACCATTCGGGTTTGTTGTATACAATATTACCCAAGTCATTTAATTCTTGTCCTGCTTCTAATGCAATTTTAACTAGGGCAGAATTTAGGTCACGAGATTGATTATTTATAAATTCCCTTAATTCAATCGCTTTTTGGTCATTCTCAGCGGCTAAGGCGATAACACCGAGTTGTCCATGACTAACACGCCCTGCTCGACCGGCTATGTTCCAAAAATCTTCTGACGGCATATCTTCCGAACCTTTTTCACTGGGGTATTGATTTGATGCCATAACAACCCCACTAACAGGGAAATTAACACCCTGAGCGATAGTTGTAGTAGCGACAAGAAATTTTAATCTGTCATTTTCGAACAACCATTCAATTAAACAGCGAATGTCGTCTGGCAGCCCTGCATGGTGTACCCCGATGCCATAGTTAAGCAAATCGATTAGAGGAAATTGATCTCCAAGTTCTAAGCGGATATACTCTTGAACCAAGGCTATATCTTGATTTATATCATGATCCCTATTATCAGTAATTTTCAATTTATCTGCAAGTCCCCAGACCCAACGTGGCTGACTATGCATTACAATAACTGGCCCACGTTTACGAAGATATTGAGCAGTAACAGCAGCAATGGCACCTACATTATTACACTGTGTATAGGTATTTGCAATCTGATATGATTTCGGAAATGGAATGTGCTCTTCAATGGAAATAGTATTTCTTGTTGTGTGCACACTCTCGAATTTTAACGAATAGTCAAAACTTCGGCGGTTTAATTCATTTCCTTTCTCATTATGGACTATTCCAACAACACGGTCGTTTGGCTGCCAGTCAATCGATAAACTTATATCATCAGAATTTTGACCACCTAACCATCTAGCGACTTCCCGTGCATTTTTAATAAATGGAGTGAGTAATAAAAACTGAGCTTTAGCACATTCTTTATTTATTGTGGATAACAACAATTCAAGTTTTAATCCCCTCTTAACATCTTGGATATTATGCGCCTCATCTACAACAACCAAGGTTAATGGTCGGCCAATTTTCTGCTCCCAATCTTGTCTTAGCATTAAATCTAACTTCTCAGGTGTTGTCACTAAAACTCTAAACTTCAATGATTTTTCTTTCTCCTGAAACAAACCCATTTCAATCCCATCGATTTCCATCGCTGGACTGACTTGTTCTACAATAATATTTAAAGGACTAAAATCTCGCCTTAACTGTCTCGTAATCTGATTGACAAGAGTTCTAGTTGGCGCTAAATATGCTACCCATCCTTCTTCATGTTCGAATTGATTTAAAGCTTGAAGAATTCTAAATTGGGCAATAAGGGTTTTTCCACTAGAGGTTGGAAGACTAACGACAACGGCGCGCCTACTTGAACCCAACAGCCCCTTTTCTGCTAGAGTTCTACGTTGTGGAGGCAGCACATCAAAAATTGCTCTGTTCCCTCGTCCTTTATCGACTAGGGTCCGAACAAATTGCGTAACTCGCGAATTGACTGCACGTGAAACAGTCCAAATCGAATTTTCAACCATTTGAATAGCACAGGCGGATACTAACCTAGTTATTGGTTCCAAATTTAAAAGTTGAACGTGTTCACATACGGCAAGAGCGCGGTCAAAGTGCGTCTCAAGTTTTTGACGGATTTGATAGTTACCATCAACAACACCATCGGTAATGTAAAGTGCAAGAATTTCTGCTGCTCTAGCCAGATGATATAAACCAATTAGCTCTAACGCATTTGTTTTGGCTTTACTTGGTGCGCTCCCATCAAGATATTTCTTTTCAAATTGATTTTGTGCTGCACGAAGTTCTGTAACCCGTTGCAATACAGTATCTCTGTCATCCCAACCATTTTTTCGGATGAGGCGAAGCCACACATCAATTATAGTAGCCCAAGTTCTTTCTCCCCAATTATCTGATTCTAATGGAATTTCGTCCCATGATCTTAATCGGAGCAAACGTGCGGCATCTGCGCCTTTATCCCCAAGGACGGCCAATGAAGACATTCTCAGAAGAATTCCCGCGTTTTCTAGGGAATTATCCGGTTGCGGTAATGCGCGATAAAGGCGGAAAGCATCCGCTGCACATTCCCTCATCATTCGTAATTTATCATCGTTTTCTTCGAAACGTTCAATTATTAAATCAAGTACAACTAGTTCAAGAGCATTGGCAGTGTTTCTGATAAGTTCAATATCTTGCGAATAATCTTGATGTAATAATTCATGATATATCTGAATATGGTCTGCTTTCTTAAGAGCTTCTTCTCGTTGTTCGACCAGGCCATCAAGAATCCAGTGGCTCATGACGCGACACCTCCTTGCATAATGCCTGGCAAATCACAAATTTTACATGGTAAGTGAATGGCAATCAATGTACAAGAAGTGGGTGTAGTAACTTTTTCTCCAAGAGAATTGCCCCGTTTTTGAAGATCCAATTGATTTGGTGGAGTGTCTCGAATGAGCACTCCGAAAATTGATACATCTTTATTTCCAGAATTAAGATATGCAGTCACTGAAGCATTATAAGCTTCTTGAAACTCTGTGTTTTTACATCGTGGGTGAAGCCAATATAAGAGTTGAAAAATTGTACTCAGGTTTGTTACTAAATCATCGATCTGATAACCAAGATTACCACTTCTGCCAGACATAACCTGTGGAGGATATCTATCTTCACTTGAGGTTTTCACTTCTCCAAAAGCAAGTTTATATCCGGAGCCCGTATGGATAAAACCCACTATATCCGCACCTGGAAGACTCCCCCTCGGATTCCGTTTATCTCGTTCCATATTCCATGGAAAAATTACTCCGTGTTTGTGTATAAGAAAAGCTTCAGCGATAGCTTCACCAATAGCCCAATCTCGTTCCTCTTTAGTCCCAGAATTCAGTACCACCTCCAAATTTTCTTTTCCCATGCCAGTTAATGATAATCCTCGCAAATGTTCGCTAAAGTCGGTATGCCCTGATTCATCATATAATCGTTCAGCAACTTCTTTTTGCATAAATTTATGATACTCATCATCTTCACCGAGGCTAACACCATACCATGAAGTACAATTATTGTTGCCACAGTATT
>CAZQSG010000153.1:0-3900 GCA_964595925.1 uncultured Anaerolineaceae bacterium
TTTATGCAAATGCTTGATAAAACACCGGCGGCGTTTATGCTGCCGATGTTCAAAATATTTCCAAAATCCTCGGACTGCCGTGTTCAATTCCAGTTCCGGGTTCGATTCAGCAAGCGTGATCCCACGCGCAGCCAATGATCTTAATATTTGATCCATTAAAAGCGCATTGACACCCTTGCCCTGATAATCAGAACGAACAGCCACCAGATACATATCAGCAGTATCATTTTGCTTCAGAGCTTTTAATAGATGTATAAAGCCCAAAGGCAGAATTTCTCCCTGAGACTTTTGTAAGGCTCTTGATAACGAAGGCATCACAATCCCAAAGGCAACCATCTCCCCCTCTGGATTAATAACAATCGGGACCATATCGACAGACACAAAGCCAAAGTATTGGTCAACGTAGGCCTTCATCTGGGCTTCAGTCAATGGAACGGTTCCATACAAATGACGGTATTCTTCATCCAACAAATGAAATAGCTCCATCGCATAGGGCATCAACTCTTTCTTCTTCTTAATTTTCAGCAACCTCAGACCAAGCCGCTTCTTCACAATTGTGGCAGCACGGCTGATTTTGTCAATTGGTTCGCTCGGCACCGTGATCTGATATTCCATCCAGTCCACATCTTTCACATAACCGAGGTTTTCCATATGGGTCAGATAGTAGGGATAGTTATACATAGTCGCTAACGTCCCCAACTCTTCAAACCCTTCCACCAGCATCCCTTCTCGATCAAGATCTGTAAAACCAAGAGGCCCATGAACGGCTGTGAGCTCTTCTTCTTCTGCCCAATTTTCAACCGCCCCCATCAATGCGCTGGACACTTCCGCATCATCAATGAAGTCAAACCAACCAAACCGCAGATAACGATCCCCCCATTTTTCAATGAAGGGGTGATTCAAGATAGCTGCAATCCGTCCAACAGCCTCACCATCCCGATAGGCCATCCAATATTTGGCTTCACTCTTTTCAAATGCCGGGTTTTTATCCCAATGCAATGTATTAAAATCATCAAAAAACAATGACGGCACCCAATATGGATTGTCTTTATACAAACTACGAGGATATCGAATGAACTTCTTCAGGTCACGCGTTGTTTTTACTTCTCTAAGAATTATAGTCATTGCAGGCCTTCCTTTATAAGGGACGCAAATAAAAACGCTAAGAATTCATACAATTATAACGAAAAAAAAGGTATCTGACAGGCGACTATCAGTTCTTCTATAGATATGCGGCAGGATAAAGGGTTGGAAAAAACCTATAACTTTGCCATCTGCTCGTAGACATCAACCAGTGCACGATAGGAGGCATCAAAGATCGGTTTAATCTTGGCGTACACCGCACTGTTTTCCACAATCGGTGTCTGCCGTGTTTCCATCTTAATAAAGCGGTCAACCACATCGAAATTCGGGAACACGCCCACCCCCACCCCACCAGTGATCGCCGCCCCCATCGAAGTAGCTTCTTCGAGGTAATTCGGTTTTAGCACCGGCAGTTCATAAATATCCGCCAGTATCTGCCGCCATAAGGCCCCCTGGGCACCGCCACCAATTAACACCATTTCTGGAATCTCAACATGCTGCTTGAAAATATCGAGAATCAGGCCCAGATTTAAGGAAATTCCTTCCAACACAGAACGGAACACATCAGCCCGTTGATGCTCCATCTTAATTCCAATAAAAGCCCCGCGCGCATTCGGATTCCAGCGAGGGCTGCGTTCACCCAGCAGATAAGGCAGAAAAATCAACCCATTGGCACCAACCGGCGATTGTGCGATCACGTCGTTAATCCGTTCATAGGGGCTGACACCTTGCTTTTCTGCTTCTACTGTTTCAAACTTCGCAATTTCATTTTTCAACCAGCTAAACGAACCCCCTGCTGATTGCATCGCACCACAAGGTGAATAATACCCTGGCACAATATGAGGCCAGTTGAAAGTACGCAGGCCATCATCAAAAATGGGAGCCTCAGTCGTCAATGAAATCCATGAAGAAGAACCAATATAATTAAAGGCCATGCCGGGTTTAATGCAGCCTGCACCGACTGCCGCGCAGATGCCGTCTCCGCCGCCGCACACAACCGGCGTGCCTTTTACAAGGCCTGTCGCTTCTGCTGCCGCCGCATGCACCTCTCCAGCAATATGCGTCGAGGGGTGCGCTTCAGGCAATTTGTCACCATCAATGCCGGCCAGGCTGATCAACTTTTCAGACCAATCAAGCGTATTCAGGTCAAAGGCGTTTGTCCCGCAAGCATCCGTGTACTCGGTTACAAATGCGCCAGTTAATTTAAAAAGAATATATTCCTTGGCCTGAAGCATCTTATAAGTCTGCGCATAAACCGCCGGTTCATTATCCCTTACCCACATCAACTTTTCGATACTGTATGATGGACTGATCTTATGCCCCGTAATGCGGTAAAAATCCTGTTCATCCATCCCTTCCCGAATCTGATTGGCCTGCCGCTCAGCGCGCATATCCGCCCAGATGATCGACTTCCGCAGGGGATTCCCCTCCCGATCAACACACAGGCAGCCCATCATCTGACCACTGAAAGAAACAACCGCTACAGATTTCGCGTCGATACCGATCAGGATTTCCTGTGTCGAATCACATATCGCGCGCCACCAATGATTGGCGTCCTGCTCCGCCCAGTTGTTGTTGAAGTAATCCGTCGGATAGCTATGAACACAACTTTTAACCAGAGCTCCCTCGCTTGTGAACAAGGTTGCTTTGTTCCCTGAAGTCCCCAAATCGTGCGCCAATAGATACGTTGTCATTTATTCCTCCAGATTCGCTTTGAATTCTTCAATAATCTTTATTCCGCTGCTTGTGCCGATCCGTGAAGCACCTGCCTCAATCATCGCCAGAAACGTTTTCGCATCTCGGATACCGCCAGAAGCTTTCACCTTGATAGAATCACCCACACTGCTCTTCATCAGACGAACGTCGTCGATTGTGGCACCGCCTGTGCCGAAACCGGTCGATGTTTTCACAAAATCAGGCCCCACCTTGAGTGCAACATCACATAGTTTTCGTTTTTCGTCATCTGTCAAATAGCAGGTTTCAAAGATCACTTTCGAAGTCACCCCATGCTCGCGGCACACAGCAACGATACTTGCCATCTCTTTCTCAATATAATTCCAGTTGCCATTCTTGAGCTCAACAATGTTGACCACATAATCAACCTCGCCAGCGCCTTTCTTAATGGCGTCGCGCGTTTCAAAAATCTTTGTCTCCAGCGTGCACTGACCCAGCGGAAAACTCACAGCCGCATCCACCAACACGTCTGATTGACTCAGATAATTCTTGCAGATTGAAATGCCGGCATTATTAATCGCCACAGTCTTAAAGCCGTACTTCATGGCCTCTTCACAGAGCACCTTCCAATCTTCATTTGTAATAAATGGTTTCAACAAGGTATGGTCAATCATCCCTGCATAGCCTGCAATATCGTGACTGTTCAGCATCTTTGCGCTCCTATTATCTATTGGATGGCTTTATTTTAATCGGAAATGCTCTGAGTTTCAAACGACTTACCAAAATTCTGTGCGATCTCTCAAAATCTGATGCACAACTCAATCACTACAACCGATAGTATTTATCCGTCTTTTCATCGGAAGAAATGAAAAACCAACCTATGAATTTAGGATAAAGCAAAAATCAAAAATTTATTGAATCATTAGCTGCAACAATTGCAAAATAATATTCTAGAATGAACAGTTTTCTTTTCGTCACTAATCAAAAAAATTATAGTATCATAATATCATATGAATATATTGGAGGCAGGGGTATGAACGACAATCAATCAGCTGGGATTTCTCAAAAAACCAATGATCACATCTTAACCATAATATCTCAAGAAGATGGAATCTTGGGAATGTTTACACAAGCATTCCCAGG
>CAZQSG010000154.1:0-3857 GCA_964595925.1 uncultured Anaerolineaceae bacterium
GATTTATCCAATGGGCTCTCCCTTGCAAAAGTAGGTATGGGGAATCCTCAGGTACCGTATGGTGAAGACGTCGTTAGCCGCATTGCCTACGTGAACAGCCATGAAGAAAGAGCCGCGGAACTCCAGAGCTGTCTTACAACCCGTCTCAACGAAATGATTGATCAACTCTGCCTCTACGCATCTCAATCTCCCGAACAAATTGTAGATTCTGTTTTTGTGGGTAACACAGCCATTCACCACCTCTTCCTTGGTTTGCCCGTCGAGCAGTTGGGTGCCGCTCCCTATGTGGCCTCTGTGAGTGATGCTATCTACCGCCGGGCAGCAAGCATAGGCCTAAAAATGGCTCCAGGAGCCTACCTTTATATGCCGCCAAATATCGCCGGTTTTGTCGGTGCAGATCATGTCGCTATGCTTCTGGCAACTGCCACGAAAACAAAATCAGATCGGCGGAATGAAACGATCATTGCATTAGATATTGGAACAAATACAGAAATCAGTCTTGCACATGAAGGTCGATTGTTGAGTTGTTCATGCGCTTCTGGCCCTGCTTTTGAAGGTGCCCATATCACAAATGGGATGCGAGCCATGCCTGGTGCAATCGAACGGATCCGCATTAACCATGAAAATAATTGGATTCAAACAATAGACAAAGCTGCTCCTATTGGGATTTGTGGATCAGGTATTTTGGATGCAGTAGCTGAGATGAGAAAAAATCAAGTGATCAACGAAAAAGGCCAAATCTCACCAGACGCTCCGAACGTTTCTTTAGAAGGAAAAAGGAAACGCAAATTCGTACTGGTTCCCCCTGAACAAAGTGGTACTGGCAACGAGATCGTGGTATCGCGCCAGGATGTCAATGAAATACAACTCGCCAAGGGGGCTATTCGAGCTGGTATTGAAGTACTTTTGCTTGAAGCTGGAATTTCCAGTGACCAAATTGATCAATTCATCATCGCAGGAGCTTTTGGCACCTACCTAAATCTTGAGAATGCAATCGCAATTGGTATGTTCCCCAATATCCCTCTGAATT
The DNA here is from genome assembly GCA_964595925.1 of uncultured Anaerolineaceae bacterium. GTDB lineage: Bacteria > Chloroflexota > Anaerolineae > Anaerolineales > Anaerolineaceae > SpSt-1165. The sequence goes on from CAZQSG010000154.1 coordinate 1,031, forward strand.
GCTTTCAACAAGTGGGTAATGCGGCTGGAATTGGTGCCAAGCATTTGTTGCTCTCTGAGAAAAACCGCCAACAAGTAAAAACGCTGATCGCCGAGGATGAGTATATTGAATTAACAGCCCATCCCCAATTTACACCAATTTACATCGAAGCCTTATTATTCTAATTGAATAAAATTCCTTTGACAGTTAGATAAAACTACATTAGTTTATCTCGAAAATTAATTCACTCTTAGCTTAAATTTGTTTACTGTTGATTCCAAATGATGTTAAGCTTGCAAGTAGAATTTGAAAAAAGAGGAGAATTCAATGAGTTCAATTTCGTCCAAGCAAGTGATTGATAATCTGCTACGAAATAAGCCTTCCCCCCGCATGGGATTAATCGGTTCGCCCTGGCAAGACACTTATGTAAAATGGGTTAAACAGGGGTATCCAACCAGAAAAATTCTCAAACTCCCCGGTGACACCCGGTGGAATCCTGAGGACGGCAATTGGCTGGACGTTACCGAAACAGGCGAATTTATTGAACCAATTCCCGCATGGCAACATTTCAATTACGACATGGTAGGAGTTGAGCCCTGGTTTGATTACCACCCTGCAGTGGATCATGACGTTATCATCGAAGAAAATGATGAATGGGCCATACATGAAAATGGCTCTGGCGCCCATTTAAAGTACTGGAAACATAAAATGGGAACCCCAGAACATATCTCTTTCAAAATGACTACACGGAAAATCTGGGAGGAAGTATATCGTCCCCAGGTTGTAGAATGGAATCCTGACCGTATAAAAATTCCACAAATCAAAACCAATTATCAGGAAGCCATCCAATCTAATAAATGGATTCATATGGGGCACCAATTTATCTGGGAAAATATGCGCCAATCTATGGGGGACATCACCCTCTATGAAAGTTTATTGCTCGATCCGGATTGGATTCAGGATTACAACCGGGTTTACACAGACTTATATAAGAAAGCTTTCAACTATTTGTTTGACAATATTGGATTACCCCACGGCATCTGGCTTTATGAAGACCTCGGCTATAAGAACGGCCTGTTTGCATCTCCACGTGTTTTCAAAAAACTTATTTTCCCTTATTACAAAGAAATGGTGGATTTCTTTCACGGATTTGATCTACCGGTAGTCCTCCATTCCTGCGGTTCTGTCGCTCAAGCCATGCCCTTGATTGTTGAAACTGGTTTCGATGCTCTCAATCCTATTGAGCGAAAAGCTAATAATAACGATCCTTATGTTTTCGCAAAAAAATATGGCGACAAACTGGCTTTTATTGGTGGTCTTGATGTAAGAATTCTGGAAACCAATGATAAATCCATCGTCAGAAAAGAAACACTGGCTTTGATCAATGGTATGAAGGATGTCAATGGAAGATTGGTTCTTAGTGAAGATCATTCACTTCCTCCGACGATTGAACTATCCAGTTATCAATGGATGCTGGATACTTTTTGGGAAAACTGTGCATACTAAACGAAATGTAGGAATAACCGATCAGTTCCTAATCTGATATTGTCCTTTTCTACACCACTATCTCACCCGGTTTTTTCGCAAACCTATTGAATTTCAAACAATTTGATGTATAAATATATAGAGCAAATTAATAAATATTACACTAATACGTTTTATTCAATCAGAAGCAACTATCGAATTAGAATAGAATTACTTCTTTTTGAACGGGAGAAATTTTAATGGCAATAAAACCTGAACCTTATTCTGGCCGGGTTATGACCCTGACAGCCTATGACGATAAGATTATGGAGATTGAAGTCGTTGCAAAAGCTCTGGGCTCTGAAAAAAGACTCCGTATTCTAAAATTTATCGGTGCCGAATTGCGCAGTGTATTAGAAATTGCTGAAGCATTAGGTCTCCCAATCTCCACAGCTACGCAACATATTAACCTGCTTGAAAAAGCCAATCTGCTTAAATCCGAATTGCAGCCTGCAAGCCGTGGTCTTCGCCGTATGTGCAGCAGAAACTATGATCAATTCATCTTCCAATTGCCAGTAGATCTCAAAACGAATGAAGACAATATGGAAATTTCTATGCCAGTCGGTAGTTACTCGAACATCGAAGTAACTCCCACCTGCGGGATTCTGGGAGAGATTGGTATCATAGGTCAACTAGATGATCCCGCTTCCTTCTTTGAACCCGACCGTGTCTACACTCAACTGCTCTGGTTCCACCAGGGCTATGTCGAATATCGTTTTCCTAACCGTCTCCCCCCCAACATCAACATGAATACCTTTGAAGTAAGCTTCGAAGCCTGCTCTGCAGCCCCCTTGTATAACAACGAATGGCCCTCAGATATTACCGTCTGGATCAACAGTATTGAAATTGGCACCTGGACCTCTCCCGCTTCGTATGGCGGTAACAGGGGACTTCTCACACCAGAGTGGTGGGGAACACAAAATACTCAATACGGACAACACAAAGTCTGGAAAGTCACCCATGATGGCAGTTTCATTGATGGGTTGCGCAGCTCCAGTGTCAATATTGACGAACTCAAGCTCAAAGAAGGGAATGCGATCGAAGTGAAAGTCGGGGTGAAAGAAGACGCCCACAACATCGGTGGTCTCAGCCTATTTGGTCACGGTTTCGGAAATTATCCGCAGGATATTCTAATCAAGGCTCGTTTCAGCCTTGACAAGGAAGAGCAACCTCAACAAACAGTTGAGAATTTATTAACATGAGCTGTCTTCCTGCTCATTTCATATGATCGGAGAGGGACACATGACCAGTAAACAACTGGATAAAACAAAGATCAAAGAATTACAGCCAAATCATGGGCTGCTGAAACTTTACTCTCCCGAAA
>CAZQSG010000155.1:0-3738 GCA_964595925.1 uncultured Anaerolineaceae bacterium
TTAAAAGAAAAAAAGCTGGCAACCAGCTTTTTTTATACATGAGCGCGGAGGGGCTCGAACCCGCAACCAATGGCTTAAAAGGCCACTGCTCTACCATTGAGCTACGCGCCCATTACGACTCAAAAGTATATCACAATCATACTCGAATTACCATATTTTTAAATAATTTTTCAGGAGCCAGGTGATTAAATTCGTTATCAGAATCACTCATCCCCAGCCAGATACATGGCTTTCTGCCATGGTTTCATCTTCAATTGCTCAGCTAATTGGCTTCGCATTTCGTAGATCTGGTCTCGCAATACAGCGGCTCGTTCAAACTCAAGCTCTTTAGCCGCCAGGCGCATTTCCTGTTCCAGACGATCGATAAAGGTTTCAAGGTCTTTTGCTGAGAGCGATTTCGAAGAAATCGAAAGCGAATATTCAGCTGCATCTTCAGCAAGAGCCGCCGTGGCCGCCCCCTCTTTAGAGAGTAATGAATCCGTCAGGTCGCGGACTTCTTTAAAAATCGTCATTGGTTCAATCCCATGTTCTTGATTGAATGCATTCTGCTTCTCACGACGGCGATTTGTTTCTTCAATAGCCTTTTCCATTGCAGCTGTAACTTTTTCTGCATACATAATTACCTTGCCATTCACATTCCTTGCTGCGCGTCCAATTGTCTGAATCAGGGCCGTGGCCGAACGGAGAAATCCCTGTTTGTCCGCATCTAAAATCGCAACAAGGGATACTTCTGGCAGGTCTAACCCCTCTCGCAGCAGGTTAATCCCCACCAGCACATCAAACACACCCGTGCGGAGATCACGTAAAATTGCTACTCGTTCTAATGTGTCCACTTCTGAATGCAGATACTGCACTTTTAAACCAAGTTCCATCAGATAATCTGAGAGGTCCTCTGACATACGCTTGGTCAATGTAGTGACTAACACACGTTCACCCACTTCAACCCGCTTATAGATTTCACCGACCAGATCATCCACCTGCCCCAATGTCGGGCGAATATCAATCTCAGGGTCCACCAAACCTGTCGGACGAATCACCTGATCCACGATCTGCGCAGTTCGCTCCATCTCATACGGGCCTGGCGTTGCAGTGGTATAGATGGTATAGCCCATCCTTTCCTCAAATTCTTCAAATTTCAATGGTCGGTTATCGATGGCAGAAGGCAGACGGAAGCCATATTCCACCAACACGCTCTTTCGAGCGCGGTCACCGCGATACATCCCCCGAACCTGCGGAATAGTCATATGAGACTCATCAATCACCAGCAGATAATTGCTGGGGAGATAATCGATTAAAGTCCAGGGGGCAGTTCCCGGAGCACGCTGATCCATGTGCCGGGAATAGTTTTCGATACCTGAACAATACCCCACCTCACGCAGCATCTCAATATCATACTTAGTTCGCTGCTCAATCCGTTGAGCCTCAAGCAGCTTTCCCTGAGAATTAAAATAGTCAATGCGTGTCGCCAACTCTGCTTCAATATCGTCTACTGCTTGATCAAAACGGTTCTCATCTGTGATATAGTGCTTGGCAGGAAAGATATCTACAACATCCATTTCACCAAAAACTTCCCCCGTCAGTGGACTGAATTCCATGATCCGCTCCACCTCATCGCCCCAGAATGAGACTCGGACAGCCTTCTTGTTCTGATAGGCTGGGAAGATTTCAAGCACATCTCCCCGCACTCGAAAGACGCCCGAACGCAATTCGAGATCATTGCGCTGATATTGAATATCCACCAGTTTGCGTAAGAGAACATTCCTGCGAGTGATCTCACCCACAACGATATGCACAACACTCCGATGATAAACAGTAGGATCACCCAAACCATAGATACAGGAAACAGATGCCACAATGATGACATCGTTACGCGACATAAGAGAAGTTGTCGCCATCAAACGAAGCCGGTCAATTTCTTCATTGATCTGCGTTTCTTTCTCAATAAAAAGGTCACGCTTCGGCACATATGCTTCTGGCTGGTAATAATCATAGTAAGAAACAAAATAACTGACAGAATTCTCGGGGAAGAATTCCTTAAACTCCGCAAAAAGCTGCGCTGCCAGGGTTTTGTTATGCGCCATCACCAAAGTCGGCATTTGCAAACGTTGAATGATATTAGCGACCGTAAACGTCTTGCCAGTGCCAGTAGCACCTAAAAGCACCTGGTCCTGGTACCCTTTTTGAATACCGCTGACCAATTTCTCTATCGCTTCCGGCTGATCGCCGGTTGGTTTATAGGGAGCAGATAATTTGAATTCCATACCCCGATTCTAACATAGCCAGTTCCATTCTGATGGCTGCCATTTCATGCATATCTAAGCTTGTTCTTATATCTTTCTAAAGATTCACTCCCCCTAAAAGCAATTTTTTGATTTCTGACTCTGACCAAACAGGGGTATAATCATACAAATCATTCAATCCCTCTTTCCCCCCCAAAAAAGACATTATGTTTAACAAAATATTCCATACAGGTAAAAATCTGGCAAATATTGGTGTGAAGACTGTTTCCGCTGTGTTGAAGTCTACATTGGAAAATGCAAATAAAGACCCCAAATTTTCGCAAACAACCTCAAAGACGATCCCTGATGTTTCATCCGTTTCTGGCATGAAAAACAGCATAATGCGTCAGGCCGCCTTCAAGGGGAAAAGTCTCCTGCCAGATCCTATTCTGAGGCACACAAACAAAGGCTCCCATCGGATTCCGTCCTTGCAGTTCACCATTGTCGGAAGCGGAAAAAGTATTAATTTAAGGAATCTGAATATCCCGGCAGTCCTCTTCATCAGCCACAAAGAAAATGCAGAAGAAGCCGCCCAACTAAACAGCAACCTTATCCTCAAGTTTTTTCCAAATCGTATGCCGATTTTCACCGGCAATATTATTCTTCTGAGAGAAATTCCTTCATTTGCTAGATCCATCGCCCGGCATGAGCTTAAAAAAGCCTATAAGACCATCATTCGTGACTGGCTCAAAGACCCCGCATTGGCAGAACAATGGGTTCACATCCTGCCAGATTGGGAGAACAAATCCATCGATTCGTTCCATCTTGCGATCCATCGTCCGTTTTTAACCACTGTTGTGCTGGCCCCAGGCGGGAAATTTCAAGCTGTGATTAAAAGTGAAGATCCGGTAGAAGACATTCTCCAACAGCTTGCCCCGTGGATTTCCCTTTAGCACATCTTATGTGGATATATCTGGTGAGGTTTAAAAATCATCATTCTGTAAGGATTCTAGAAAGAATTTCGCTTCTCGTGGATGTTCAAAAACGAGTATTTTCAAATGCGGGTATTGATTCTCTTCAAAGATCGTTTGATAGGTGCGCTTTCGTCGGCCATAGGACTTGAAAAACCAGAGCATTAAGGAGTTCCGGCTGAAAAATTGGGTTTTAATACTCTCACTGCAACCATCAAACACTTCTTCTTTTGTCCACGCACGTTGAATTGTTCTCCCTAACAGACGAAAGAAATTTAAAAAGAATGGATAATCCAACCAGATGACAGTATCCGCGCAACCCCATAGCATTTTGCGATGCGAGCTTGAGTTTCCATCGGCCACCCAGTATTCTGCTTTTACTAATTCAGACAGGGTTGCTGCATACTCTTCTTTCGAACGTTGTTCCCAGTCTGGCATCCAGAACAATCGATCAAGCTCATAATGTTTACCATTAATGATCTCTGCCAATTTTCCAGCAAAAGTAGATTTTCCGGCACCGGTAGTGCCCACAACAACAATGCGATTCA
>CAZQSG010000156.1:0-3632 GCA_964595925.1 uncultured Anaerolineaceae bacterium
ATTTAGGTGTATTATATGAATATATGAGCATATATTCATATAAAAGGATTAATGATGCCTCCTTATCTTGATGAAATCGTATCTTTTCAATTGGCTGAATTTTTCAGTGCATTGAGTGACCCCAGCAGGGTGCGGATTATCGCGGCTCTGTTAGAGAATGAAGCTAATGTCAGTGCATTAGCTGACATTGTCGGAATCAGCGAATCAGCTGTTTCGCATCAGATGCGTACACTGCGTCAAATGCGCCTTGTTCGAGCCCGTCGTCAGGGCCGTCAGGTGTTTTATTCATTGGATGATACCCACGTAGCTGACATATTCCAACGCAGTCTGGATCATATCCAGCATGACTGATCTCTTCATAACAACAATTGGAGCTATTAGATGACTGAAAGAACTGTAGAAATTGAAATTCCTTTGCTATTGCCCGAGATTGAAAACGATGGAGATGATTGTCTGGTTCGTTTGCAAGATAATCTTCGCAGCCACAGGGGAATCTACCATGTTCATCTGAACCGCGAAGTGGCTCCCATTGCTCTGTGTGTTCATTTTAATCCCAATCTGGTTTCGCTGAAAAATGTAAGGAGGCTTGCGCAGAAAGCCGGTTCAACATTATCCAATCGCTACCGTCATGAGCGCATCCCTATTATGGGGATGAATAATGCTGATGAAGCGCCAATTCTGCGTCGAAAACTGGAAAAGATACCGGGTATGTTGCATGCTGATGTTAATTATGCTGCTGGGCTGGTCTTCGTTGCTTACGATATAAAAACCTTACAGCCGCAAACAATCGCGCAGGTGATGGATGGAATGGGTATCCAGTCACCGGGCTGGCCTTCGGTACAACAAGAGCATGACCACACGCATGTATATGAACAGGGCAGTGCACCGGCTTTTCTACCGCATTGGGTACAGGAACGCTGGACATTGATTCTGGTCGGGTGTGCTGGTCTCTTTTTGCTGTTTGCTTGGGCAGGTGAAACTTTTTTCGCGCTGCCATCACAAATCGCGTTACTTTTTTTGTTACTTTCGTATCTGAGCAGTGGCTATGATATTGCCAAACATGCTGTTCCCGGCCTCTTAAAAGGAAAGTTTGATACAGATGTACTGATGCTGGCCGCCTCTGTGGGAGCAGCGATTCTCGGTGAGTGGACTGAAGGTGCTTTCTTACTCTTTCTTTTCTGCCTGGGGCACGCCGGAGAGCATTATGCCCTCGATCGTGCCCGTAACGCGGTCAACGATTTGGGCAAGATGATGCCTAAAAAAGCACTCCTGAAAAGGGATGGGCAGCTTGTTGAACAACCGGTTGCCATCCTGCAAGTTGGTGATGTCGTGCTTGTCCGTCCAGGAGACCGAATTCCGGTGGATGGGCGGGTCATCGCTGGAGCAAGTGTTGTAGACCAGAGTCCGATTACAGGAGAGAGCGTTCCCGTTCTTAAAAATGCAGGTACAGATGTTTTTGCAGGAACAATTAATCAGAACGCCTCACTGGAGGTAGAAGTTGCGCGTTTGTCGCAGGATAATACCCTTGCGCGTGTGATACAGATGGTTGCTGAGGCGCAGAGCCAGCAATCTCCTACCCAACAATTTACAGAACGATTCACCACCTGGTTTGTACCTTCTGTGCTGGTGTTTGTCTTGCTGGTGATCGGATTTCCACCTTTGGTGGGATGGATGCCGCTGCGCGAAAGTTTTTATCGCGGTATGCTGCTGCTGGTCGCTTCTTCACCCTGTGCCCTGGCTTTGGGAACACCTGCTTCTGTTCTGGCGGGAATTGCTCAGGCAGCGCGAAATGGTGTGCTGATTAAGGGCGGTGTGCATCTTGAAAACCTCGGAGCGCTGAAGGTGGTGGCCTTCGATAAAACCGGAACCCTGACGGAAGGGGAATTTTCCCTTACCGATGTGCTCCCCTGTGATGACAGGGAAGAGGATGATTTGCTGGTAATTGCTGGTGCAGTGGAACAAAGCTCTAATCATCCCCTTGCAAAGGCTGTTGTTGAGGCTGCTCATGCTAAAGGATTGTCTCTGCCAACAGCCGAGGCACTGGAAAACATCAATGGCCGGGGTGTGCAGAGCAAAATTGATGATCATCCAGTGTTAATTGGCTCGTTACAGTTCTTCCGTGAGACGAATTCAATTGATTTACCCGAGGAAATCATCCAAAAGGTTGCCGTTCTTGAAAGAGAAGGCAAAACCACGATGATTGTCTACTATGATGAGGAGTTCCTCGGTATTCTAGCGTTAGCTGATACGCTGCGTTCCAGCGCTAAAGAAACCATGAAGGCACTAAAAGGGTTGGGTATCCAGAAATTAGTTATGCTGACGGGTGATAACGAAGATGTTGCCCGGCGTATTGGAGTGCAGATTGGTGTTACAGATGTGCGTGCCGGGCTGCTGCCCGAAGACAAGCTGAACGCTATTCGTGAATTACGGGAGCGGAATGGCCCCATTGCGATGATCGGAGATGGGGTTAATGATGCCCCCGCGCTGGCAACAGCTACCGTTGGGATTGCGATGGGGGGTGCTGGAACCGCCGTGGCGCTGGAAACGGCTGATGTTGCGTTAATGGGGGATGATCTGGAGATGCTGCCTTTTGCGATTGGTCTCAGCCGCACCAGCCGCGCAATCATTCGTCAAAATTTGGGTGTCTCGTTGGGTGTGATTGCGCTCCTGCTGGTAACCTCTGTCTTTGGCTGGCTTGAACTAAACTGGACGGTGGTTCTTCACGAAGGCAGCAGTCTTGTGGTAGTGTTGAATGCTTTACGGCTTTTGGGTTATAAGAAAGCGTAGGTCCTTTATTTATTTAGCTGGTATCAATAATTAACACTCAATGGTTGACCAGCAGATACCTTTGTGTTTATATCCAAAATGGTCTTGTTGCCATCAAGCAGGAATTCCAACTGATCAATATCGAGACTGCCTTCCAACAGGTTAATGGTTATCTTGTCGGATGTGCAGGTCAGGGTGCCCCATGCGGAGCCCAGAGCGAAGAAAAAGTTCATATTGTTTGGGGTATACCGTGGGGCGAATGTGAATTTCTTCTGGGGAGCCGAATATTGAATACCACTAAGGGCAAAGAGCAATGAATAGCTGGACATTGCTCGTGCATAATAGCTGCCGCATTCATATTCATTCCATGGATTACGGGTGCGGCCGTCGTACCGACTGCGAGTTGCCCACACAAGTGACAGCCCCTCATCCACTCGATCATTCATGATCAGGTGAGAAGCAACATGATATTCAATACCGGTCCAAACTTCATCTGAATAAACAAAAGGCAGGGAGGGTTTTCCCCCTTTTGGCCAGGTGCAGAGAAGCAAACCGGGTTCATCACCAAGCGCATATCCTGGGCGTTGAGGATTGGCATGATCCCAGAGCGAATGCTTGAAATTGTATTTGAAGATCGAATCCAGATTGTTAGCAATATTTTCTCGGTTTTGGCTGGATTCCACATAGCACATTTCAGACAACCAGTTACCCATAACACCATCCGAAATGCAACCTGTTCCATATTGATACTTGGGGCCTTCCTTAATGATCAACTGGATTTCTTCTGGCTGTTCTCCGATTGGTTTTTCGTCGAACCCCTGCATCTCCTCAAGATATTGCGGGTAGGCCCGCAGCCCCTCTGTCAT
>CAZQSG010000157.1:0-3521 GCA_964595925.1 uncultured Anaerolineaceae bacterium
TGAAAGCATCGGCCCGTCCCTGAGAAACTTCCAGCACGCAGGCAGTTTCCTTGTCGAAGACAACAATGTTCTCTTCTGGGAGATTTGCGAGTGCGAAGAGATGTCCGGTGGTGCCGTTCTTCACAGCCAGCTTGCGGCCGGGTTCTTTAAGATCATCAAACGATTGTACAGGGCTGTCTTCATAAACCAGAAGTGACAGCTGTGCTTTTGCGTAAGGATCTGAGAAGTTGACGGTTTTTTCACGTTCTTCGGTGATCGTCATTGAGGAGATGATCACGTCAATCTTGCCGGTGGTAAGGGCGGGGATCAATCCTGAAAATGACATGTTTTCAATGCGGACAGGGCGCTCGAGATATTCGCCAAGGGCATAAGCCATGTCTACGCTGATACCGGTGGGATCACCATTTTCGTCAGTCGTCTCGAAGGGCGGATAAGCCAGTTCCATGCCGACAACAAGTTCATCTGTCTCTTTTGGGCCGCAGGCGGTGAGTGCCAATGCAAAAATAATGATGATGATTAAAAAAGTTACCTTTCTCATGTTTTCTCCTTTTGTTGCCTTATGAAAAATTCTGAATGATCTTATCAAGGATGGAACGGAATTGCATTCGATCTTCCTTGCTGATACCTTGCCAGATGCTCTGGGTCAATCGCACAGAGATTGGGTGAAATACATCTTTGAGCTGCCTTCCTTGATCTGTGAGTGAAACAAGCCGAGAGCGTGTGTCCTGTGGGTTTTCCTGCAAGTGTACATAACCCAATTGCTGGAGTTTTTTGACGAGTGTGGTTACGGTAGAACGGTCACGTTGAATGGCTTTGGCGAGTTTGGTCATGGTTATTTGCGGGTGTTTGAACAATGTGCAAATGATGTCACCATGAGAAGGGACAAAGCCGTGAATTCCAGCGTCTTCCATTTCATTAACCAAATATTCATTGATCAATCGTCGGGTTTTGCTGATCAAATGAGCGGTGTTATCAGGTTTACGTATGGTGTCCTGGGACATAATGTGTTCCATCTCTCTAATTGCTTGGATATCCAACTAATTTACTCAATAATACTTGGATACCAAAGTAAATACAAGGTGAAATCCCTGTATTTTTAGATAGTCTTTTCAAAGAAATTACGTGATTCTGTATGAAGACCAGCGCAATTGCGCATAAATTCAATTGCTGTTTGTTTTCGACCGGTAATTCAGCATTCTCTTTTCTTGAAATCAGCTAAGATTAAGAGAAGAATTTGGTCAGAGGAGACAGGTGGAAAATGCGTTTGAGGCGGACAGAAGTAGCTGTGTTATTGGTGCTTCTTTTCATTATCACAATAATTTGCGGGCTTGCCGTTTTTGGCGGTAGGCTCTATGAGCGTTTCAACCAGTGGACCAGCACGCGTTATTATGAAACGAATCCGCCAGCAGAGAATATATTTGTGCCGCAATATGCCGGGTGGGCGGATGATGAAACTGAAAGCATCTGGGAGGCTCCTATTCAGTTTGAGAATGATGCTGAAACCGTTCCAGATGAAGAAATACTTCCCGCACAGGTATTGCTGGAGGGGGTGACTTACACCGGTCAGCATGGCAAATGGAATTATTGCGCGCCTGCTAACTTGACGATGGCGTTGTCTTTTTGGGGAGTGAATTTATCACGCGAAGAGGTCGGTGAAGGATTGAAACCTTTCGATGATGATAAAAATGTCAATCCCGAGGAAATGGTGGTGTATGTTGAATCACACACTTCACTGCGTGCAGTGAAGCGGGTGGGGGGAAGTGTGTACCAGATCAAAAAGCTCCTGGCGAATGGTTATCCTGTGTTGATTGAGAAAGGTGAAATCATTCGTGACACCTCGACAGGCGTGCCGAATTGGGCGGGTCATTATGTGCTGGCGGTTGGATACGATGATGCGAAGGAGGTGTTCATCACCCGCGATTCCTACTATTCGCCGCCTGATTATGCGTTGGATTTCGAAATGTCTTATACCGAGATGAAGGCTGAGTGGCAGAATTTTAATTATGTGTTTGTGGTGCTTTTCCCCGCGTCTGATCAAGAACAGGTGATTGACGTCTTGGGGCAGTATGCGGATGAAGCCTGGGCTGTGCGGCAGGCTTATCAGCAGGCGCGAAGTGAGATGCTCGATGGGCAGGGGCTGACGCAGTATTTCGCACTCTTCAATCTGGGGGACAACCTGCTGGCAATGGAGGATGCGGTTTCGGCATCCTCTGCCTTTGATGAAGCCTTTCAGGTATATGGCGAATTAGAGACCGATCACCGTCCATGGCGAACGATGTGGTATCGAAACACGCCCTATCAGGCCTATTATGAGGCCGGCCGCTATCAGGATGTGATCAATCTGGCGGGGAATACGATTGGGAGCACCTCGCAGCCGTATTTCGAAGAAAGCTGGTATTGGCGCGGGATGGCGTATCTGGCGCTGGGGGAAAGGGAGAAAGCACGTCAGGATTTTGAAAAAGCACTGGTTTACAATGAAAACTATCAACCTGCTCAATATGCTCTGAATGGATTGGAGTAGGAAGAGTTGATGAGACAATATTCTGTTCGGATTGTAGAGAATGCTCAGAGAGAAGGCCTTTCGTATTAATCATATCGGCTCCACGTCGGTGGTGGGGTTATGCGCTAAACTAATTATTGCAATCTAATACTAGTAGTTTAGCAGAAAATACCTATGTTTTCCTTTCTATCCTTTGAGATTGCGTAGCAGGATTCTATCGATCACTCTTTTTGAAAGAGGAATACTCTTTCTGTGTTATGAAGAAGCGTCAAACCAAATCGGGCTGCCAGCCATTGCAATGTTTTGATGGTATCAAAGAAGAAGCGTCTGTCACCACGATATTACCTTCGAATGGTTGTTTTGACTGGTCGAAAGCTATTGTGAGGTGATGATTTCTGATTCTTCTATGCGGGTGAGAAAGAAGACCATCAGAATTGAGAAGCCAATGAGAAGGAGCAGTGAAATGGTGAATGCACCATCGTTGCTGCGCAGGGCTTGCATGGCGTAGATGAAGACGACAGAAATTTGCCCAACGAGGAACAAAAGTCCATTTGAGGTACCTTCGGGGGCAGGATAAGTAATTTCTGCGCCATATTGGAAACCAATTGGGCTGATGGCGATTGCAAAAAATCCATAAAGGGCGAAAGATGTGAGCAATCCTGGATAGGATTTCATGAATGTGATTCCGATTAACGGTATGACAGCGGCAAAACTCGCCCATATCAGGAATGGCTTCCGTTGTTTCGTCTTGTCCGAGAGCGCGGGGAGAATCGCTGCGCCTATTATCCCGCCCACCAGTAATACTCCTCCCATAAGCCCCGCCTGTTCAGGGTCAAACCCGCGTGGACGTACAATTGCTTCGATCCAGGTGGATAAACCATTGAAGATACCATTGCCAATGAAAAAAGCAAACATTATAATCCAGAAATTTTTGTTTTTAAGTATAATTTTCAATCCGTCGAGCATCAATGCACGGTTTTCCTGCTCTGCTGTGCAGGGCGGTGTTGGTGGTGATTCTTTG
>CAZQSG010000158.1:0-3512 GCA_964595925.1 uncultured Anaerolineaceae bacterium
CATCTGGAGGGTTAAATTCAACTGTAGGAGGCGTTTGATCCGATGTCCAGTTAAATTCATCGGCAGCCAGATTATCATTTCCAGCAGAATCACTATAAGCGCCTGCTGCTACATTTATTGTCACATCTCCATCAGCAGTGGGGGTGAAAGTTGCTGTATAGGTTGTCCCGCTTCCAGAAAAGCCACTTAATGACCCGTTAGTTACCGAAACGTCACCAGCGTTGAAGGTTGTAGTCGATTCGCTGCTAGAAAAAGTTAAGGATAATGTCGAATCATTGCTGGTGTCGCCGTCATTCACCTCAGCGGCTGTAATCGTCATAGTCGGTGGGGTAGCATCAATCGTGATGGTTAACGAAGGGCTGGGATCAGACTCATCATGCCAATATCCGTTCTCCACCTTCGCAGTAATAACATGGGATCCTTCCCCTAAAAGCGCTGAAGTCAATGTCACTGTCGTCTCGCTGGTTGTGCCAGCCGCGGCACTGGTCGCGATTAAAGTACTGCCGTCATAAAGGTTAACAAAATCAATCTCGTTCTGAGGGGTGTAGGTCACCGAAAAATCAGGGGTGGTATCACTGGTTAAATTATCCGAATTCGAAGTACCTAAATCTGTGGCCGCGGTCAGGTCTGGTCTTTCAGGCGGGATGGAGGGAGTGGACCCGGAGCCAGGAGGAACAGAATCCTCTGGCACTATAGAAAATATCATATAGCCGCCCATCCTAAAAGCTTCCCCATTACCGTTAGGGGCAACGGTTACTTCGGTAAAAGTTTCATCCCGATCATCAATTTCGGCGACAAAATGGATAGTCGAAGAAATTGTAGTGGTAATATTCCCCAATAAATCTATTGACTGCCCTGCGGTACCACCGTCAAAAATAGTATAGATGGCTGTTCCTTCTGCAGTGCCGGTTGGAGTATAGTTGGAGGTAGTGCAGCAGGTTCCCCAGTCCTGTGTCTGCACCCCAAAGGCGTTTACTGGGAGGGGAATTGTTAACCCGCTATCCGCAAAAAACTCAAATTTTACACCTTCATCAATGACGTCTTGCCAGCTGGAAACGCCGACGCTCCAACCATGGTAATATTGATCGGAGTACTCCATGTTAAAAGTGATGGCTGCTCCATCTTTAGTGGCACGAACGTAGGCAGTGCTTCCGTCGTCACCGGCAACAGTAAAAATATTGCCGGAAGAAGAACTGATGGATAATTCGTAAAACACAGCAGTGTTATTGGTGGATTCATTGACCACCTGCCGGAAACGGCTCTTTCCTTGAGCCAGGTCTGTATCAAAAAAACTTGCAGGAGCAGCCAGGATGATTGAGAGAGGTTGTCCTAATAAAATGACAAGTAAAAGAATTACTGAAAAAAACTTTATGTGCCAAGATCTATTTGCCCCATTTTTAATCATATGGATAATCTCCTTATTGCCAAGCTTTTTTTAGAATCATTAAAAATCTTGTCATGATTTCTAAAAACCCAGTCTGTAATACATTTTTTGAATTATATAGCTATGAGAATGAATTGAAACATATAAATACTTCATGTGTGGTTAAATTAAAAAATACTTCCCATCCATCTTTACAAAAAGTTAGATATTATATTGGATTCTAACATAGAAATGATAAGAAACCCACATAATTAGACCACTGAAAAATAGATAAATCATCAGAGTAAAAGCGGGTCAGTGGATTTCATTAATGACGATTAGTAAGAACCAATGTTGGAATGGATTGGAATAGGCAGCAGCAAGTTCTATGACTGGGAGCAACGCTATGGTCGGGAAAATAAGCCTTCTTCCAGCCGCTCCAAAAATGTCGCATCTTCCCAACCTTGTTCACTTTTCCAACTCTGGATTTTTCTCCAGGCTGCTTTCGACCATGGGATGCTGCTCAGATATTTGATAGTTTCCTCATTCAACCGAAACAGCCGTTTGCGTCCATCCATTACAGAGTACATCTAGCACACTCTGCCGTTCTTTACTCGCCCGGGTATGGTAGCTGGTATAAACCGGATTGCACACTACATGGCAATGCTGGTTTTCTGCATTGACCCTCGTCAAGGTGTCATCCGTTTGCTGCCAGGGGCTGCTTGCCATGCCTGCAAGATACACCGCTTCACTTTCCGCATGAAAACGTTCCTGCTTTTTGATGACCACATTCGATATTTCCCCCGCTGAGATCTGCACCCCCACATTCTCCAGAAATTCGAGGATCTTCGGTTCACTCGTCCCAATCCCATAATAGAGTTCCAGGATCAGTGCCTGTATCCCCGGCCCGAATTGCCCTTGATAACCTTCCGGTAATTCTCCCACATAGCTTTTTCTCTACGCTGCCGAATAGTATTTCTCTTTCCGAAAGCGCACGTTGTCGCTGGTGATCTGGATGTCTTGCACGATCACATCCACATACCCTTTGAATGTGGCATCCTCCGGCAGTGTTTCCTGATCTACCTTCACCACTTCTTCCCGGTCAATCTCTATCTCGGCTTGTTTGCTCCGCTTATGGCGTGGTCTTGTTTTCTTCCGTTCTGCTTCGGATGAATGATCCCTTGTCGGTAGTTTAGAGCGATTCCCTTTGTTTTTGGGTTTACCTTGCTCCCCTTTCATCCGATTGATTTCATCCCGCAGCCGTTGATTTTCTTCCTTCAATTCTCTGTTCTCGGTCGAGAGCTTTTCGACCATATTCATCAGCCGCTCAATTAACCGGCAGGCATTTTCGTCTTCGATTACGTTTAGTTCCAGATCTTCAAACATCATAGCTTTAGTTTACTTGCTATCACCAAAAATTAAAAGCTTCTACCTCTTTTTTGCTTCCCCTATTTTTTGAGATGTTACCTAATGAACTTATTAAAATAATTCCCTCCTTCGGTTTTATCTTATAGTTTAGGATCAGAACCATTCAATTCTGAATATGATACTTGCTCTTTTTCAGATGAAACCGCGAAATCCAGAGCAACCCCTACCCTTGAGATCAAATTTTCAACAGACACAGCATCATTTGGAAATGTTGCAATGCCAGCATAAACGGCTACGTTGGCTTGTTGGGCAATACCATTGATCACACGCGATGCTGCAATTTTCGCCTCTTCATCTGACGTTTCTGGTAAGATCATGCTCAGTGTTTCTTGATTAAACCTCGAAACCGTATCGATAGTTCGCAGAATTCTCTGACTGATTGTTGCAAATTCACCCATTAACTTTTCTGCTTGTTTTTTATTTCCCTCTGAGACCAGATCAGCATAATTCAAAAGTCGGACCATCATTACACTGACAGGTGTGTCGGTTCTTCTGCTGCGAACAAATTCTTCATTGAGCTTCTTAAGGAAAAAATGCCATTTGATCAACCCGAGGGAATCATGCAAGGTGAGATCTTCGATGAGATCGTTGGTTAAAGAATATTGATTGATGAAAAAAGAAATTTCACGGTTGATGGCGCGGGAAGGAATATATGCAATCAGAATTGCACCAATAAAAAAAGCTATGTGGATGAGTGAGAGGGATAAGTCTTCCTGAAATG
>CAZQSG010000159.1:0-3422 GCA_964595925.1 uncultured Anaerolineaceae bacterium
GGATAAAAATAATTCATCGCCCAAAATTTTCCGTCCTCATCCGCACGGGTAACATCTGTTAAACGAAAGGGAATATTGACAAGGTCAACAGCATCGAATGGCTCCAGAAAGAGAGAAAATGTATGTGAAACTGGATTTTCATTCACACTCTGACCATTTGCTTCGTAAAATGTGTAAAGATGATCATCAAAAATCAGCAAAGCCTCATCCGTCATATTCGAAAGGTTCGCCTGCGGTGGAATCTCAACTGCGTGATCTAAATCAAGCGTAATAACTGGATCATTCCCATCATTAATCTCTCCGACTACGACATATCCCATCATACCTGTTTTTTGTTTGCTTTCGATTGTCAGGAAAACTTTCTCATCTAAAAAAACAATTGCCTCAAACCCTTCATATCCAACAAACCTTGAGAATAGATTATCAGCATCTAGAGCTATTATTTTGGGAATCAATGGGTGAGAATCACCATTTGCTAGATATGCAATAATCTCGTCCCTCTCTAAATAAAACAAGCTTCCATCGCTGCCCCGTTCAGCATATTGACCTGGGTATTGAGGCAAAAAAACCAGCCAATCACCATACCAGGCCAATCCTGAGAATTCTGCCTTGGGTCTGTCGAATGGTGCGAGCACATCAATCTCTCGAACAGACTGCAAACTGCATCTTCGGTTGTTTTCAATTTTTTCCTCTTCACCGAAGATATTCTCCTGACATCCTGCCAGTATTAATATCAGGATTCCATATTGAAATAGTCTTTTAATTTTTCTCATCGGTTTTCCTCTCTTGTTCCCAATATTCCTAATTATATATTACTGACTGAGACAATTGCATTATATAAAATATAAAAATCCCATATATATCGCCTGCCACTATCAAATTTGACAATTAAATCGTTATAATAATAGTATCAAAGGATTAATTTAATTCGGGAGTATGCCTATGCAAAAAAATGATTCAATTCAAAATAAACTTATATCGAAACGAAACCAGAATACTCTCAGATCCTACCTTAAGAAATTTACAAAGCCCGGCACATTTTACCTCTCTTTAGAGGATAAAACAGTACAGTGCTATGCCTGCGCTCATCAATGCATCCTGAAACCCGGGCAGATGGGCATCTGTCAGCTGCGATATAACGAAGGCGGGAAATTGATGATCCCATGGGGCTATGTAAACACGGCCCAGCTAGACCCAATTGAAAAAAAGCCTTTCAATCATTTCCTACCGGGTGCATTGACGTTGAGTTTTGGAATGGTGGGATGCAATTTCCATTGTTCATTTTGCCAAAACTGGTTAAGTGCACAGGCATTAAATGATGATCTCATCCACCTTTCCAAACAACACATATCACCTACCTCGCCAGAAGAATTAATCCGGTCAGCAAAAAACAATCATGTTAAAGTAATTGTCTCCACTTATAACGAGCCCCTCATCACCAGCGAGTGGGCAGTCGACATCTTTCGATTAGCGAAAGAAGAAGGTTTATATACCGCCTTTGTTTCTAACGGTTATGCTTCTCCCAAAGGATTGAAGAAATTAGCGCCTTATCTTGATGCAATAAAAATCGACCTGAAATCTTTTTCAGAAGAAAGCTATAAACTGATGGGTGGTCATCTGCAACCTGTGCTTTCAACAATCGCTCAGGCGAAAGAACTTGGACTTTGGGTCGAAGTGGTCACGTTAACCATTCCAGATTTTAATGATTCTCTCGAAGAAGTATGGAAAACAGCAAGGAGCATCGCCGCAATCTCAACGGACATACCCTGGCATGTAACAGCGTTCCACCCGGCATATAAAATGCGCGACCGTCAGCGAACATCAGCACAAATCTTACAGACAACTGCGGAAATCGGTGAAGAAGCCGGCTTGCGTTACGTTTATGCAGGAAACTTGCCTGGAAAAGGCGGTTCACTCGAAGACACACATTGTCCAAACTGCCAGAAACCGGTGATTCAAAGGCGAGGTTTTACCGTTACCGCCTATAATATAAACAAGAATGGTGCTTGCAAGTTCTGTGGCTGCCCAATAGAAGGCGTCTGGTATAAAAATCCTTCTGATTTTAAATATCCAAAATGGCTTTAGTTATTTTTTATTCAATGATTGTAAACATACAAAGGAGTTTCACATGGAGAGTATATTTTTTGCGCTGATTTGTATCGCATTTTTTTTAGTCGTAGTTGTCCTTGTTTTGGGAAAATCGGCCGTAAAAGTAATTATGCAATATGAACGTGGAATTATCTTTCAATTAGGTAAATTCAAAGGTCTGCGTGATCCAGGCTTGAATTTTATCGTTCCTATCCTTCAAAAAATGCTGATCGTTGATATGCGCATCCAAACAGCGGATATTCCCCGACAAGAAGTAATGACAAGGGATAATATCTCGATCCTCGTCAATGCAGTCGTTTATTTCAAAGTTGTAGATCCCCAGGCAGTAATTATCAATATCCAGGACTATATGTTTGCTATCCGTCAATATACGCAGGCAGCTCTTCGTGATGTGATTGGCAACGCGGAAATGGATGCCGTGCTCACCGAACGAGAATCTATTGCTGATGAAATTCGAAAAATCGTTGACGATGAAACCAATGATTGGGGACTTGATGTTGAGTCCATTAAAATCCAGGAAGTTGAATTACCCGCTGAAATGAAACGAGCAATGGCCAAACAGGCTGAAGCAGAGCGAGAACGCCGCGCAATGATCATTACGTCAGAGGGTGAATTGGCAGCATCTGAAAAATTAAGCGAAGCAGCTTCGATATTAGGCGCCAACCCCGGTGCGCTGCATCTACGTACCCTGCAAACAATTCGGGATATTGCCACCGACCCCTCAGAAAAAATTGTACTCTTTGTTCCTTCAAACACAGCAGACATGATCCAGCAATTCACACCACGCAAAGATTGAAACAATGATCACATTAGATAATAAAAATCGTTATTTGCAAATTGCTTTTAACTATAACGCCGCAATGGTTCGGCGGATATTGCCCCACATCCCAACCGCACCCAACATCTTCATCGAGGCAGGAACTCCTTACATAAAACGGGAGGGAATGGCGGGCGTTCGACTTATTCGCCGTTTATGGATGGGGGTTGTCGTGGCTGATATGAAAATCGCCGATGGTGCAATGGATGAGGTTAGAATGACGAAACTGGCCGGTGCCAATGCGATAACCTGTCTTGGCTCTGCACCTACCGAAACGCTTGACCTATTCATCGAAACGTGTGAGAAATTCGATATGCTCTCGATGATTGATTTAATTGGTGTTGGTGATCCATTAAAAATTCTTCGTCCTCTAAAAAAAGCTCCCAAAGTAGTGGTTTTGCACCGCGGGCGCGATGAGGAATTGTCATCAAGGAATAAAATGATTGGATACCGTCATATCAATCGAATTCACAGCAAATTTGATTCATTGATCTCA
>CAZQSG010000160.1:0-3391 GCA_964595925.1 uncultured Anaerolineaceae bacterium
CAAAAAGAATTGGAATTTATCGTTTCTCGTTCTGATGGGCCCGGGCGATACGACACGGATTACGAAGAGGGTGGTATCGATTACCCGATTTCTTATGTGCGGTGGACAGAGGGTCGAAATATGGAGAGCTTTGTTGATCTTTTATCCTCAAAGAAGATTGATGTCTCCGCTATTATTTCACATCGTTTTTCGATTGAAGAAGCAACAAAGGCTTACTCGCTGATCACGGGCAAGGAAGATGAACCCTTCCTTGGGGTTTTATTGAAATATCCCGTAAAGGAAAAATTTGCCGTACGCCGGAAAATTAAAGTTAATAATCGAGAGCTTTCACAGGCTGCAACTAATCTATCTCTGGGTGTGCTTGGTGCCGGCAACTACGCAAAAGCGGTGTTCTTGCCGATTGTGAAAAAGACTGGTATGGTACAAAAACACACAATCATTTCTGGAGCGGGAATGACAGCTACGAATGCTGCCAAACGGTATGGTTTCCAATATGCTTCTTCCAGAGAGGAAGATGTGTTAGGAAATGATGATGTGAATATAATCGCCATTTTGAATCGCCATCAGTTTCATGCAAGTCAAGTAGTGAGTGGTTTGGCCGCAAAAAAACATGTTTACTGTGAAAAACCACTGGCGATTTCTGAAGAGGAGTTGCGTTCAGTTGTATCTGCTCTGAGAACCGATGCAGTAACACTACTTACAGTTGGTTTCAACCGACGCTATGCTCCGATGGCTGTTCGAATGAAATCTTTCTTGCGAGAAGGTGAACCAATGGTGGTGCATTATCGGGTCAACGCGGGTTACTTGCCTGCGTCTCACTGGCTGCATGATGCCAGCCAGGGCGGGGGAAGAATCATCGGTGAGGGCTGTCATTTTATCGATTTCCTGTGTTATCTGGTGGGTGAAATTCCAGTCTCAGTGTCCGCAGTGGCATTGCCAGATGATGAGCGTTATCATCAGGATAATGTCGTGATGACCTTCAAATTTAAGAATGGGTCGGTGGGTACTGTTTCTTATCTTGCAAACGGAAGCAAGGCATATCCAAAGGAATTTGTTGAAGTATTTCAAAATGGGGCTGTCGCTGCTTTGGATGATTTCCGCAAGTTGGAATTGGTGCGAGGAGATCATAGACAGGTGTCTCGATCCAGGCTGCGCCAGGACAAGGGACACGCTGAGGCATGGCGAAACTTCCTTGAGACGGTCAAGAATGGTAAATCAGCACCAATTCCCTATCAACAGTTAATTGGTGTCACGGAGGCAAGTTTCAAAGCGGTAGAATCTCTGAAGCTTGGCAAGGAAGTAAAAATCCCAGATTTATGGATGGAAGAGCATGTTTCAGAATGAATCGCTTTAAAAAACTGATTCAATCAATCAAGGAGTTAGGGATACAGCCTCTCTGGCTTTATGGAAGGTATCAGATAGGACTGCGAAGCGGGTTTATTCAAAAAAAAACACCTGTTCGTGCGGGCAGTATTTTTAATTCAATAGGATTATTGCCATTATTTCCTATTCCAGAAGGTGATCAAATTATCGAGGTTGCAGGAACTGATGGTTATTCTAAGCTGTTGAATGAAGCGGATCAGATTGTTAATAATCGCAAGTATGCTTATTTTGGCGGTGAAGCAAGAGAGATTAATCTACAGCCGGTTTCCTTTGATCAATTACAGCATTGGACAGCTTATGAATCAGGCAAGGTCAAGCTTCCTCAGGGCGACATTAAATTTGTTTGGGAGCCAGCGAGGTTTGGTTGGGCTTTTCCACTGGCAAGAGCCTACCAGGTGACGCGAGATTCACAATATCGCGAGACATTCTGGCAGCTTTTAGAAACATTCAACGCTGCCAATCCAGCGATGATGGGCCCAAACTGGATATCGGCTCAAGAAGTGTCTATTCGAATGATTGTTATTGTGCTGGTCAGTGATGTTTTTCTGAGAGATGACCCTGAAGAAGCCAATCATCGAGCTCTTATTACTCAGATGCTGAATGATCATGCCCGTAGAATTCCACCCACTTTGATGTATGCCCGTTCGCAGCAAAACAATCATCTAATCACAGAAACCCTGGGCTTAATGGTCGCTGGAGCGATAATAAAGCATACAAAATCAACGGAGTGGTTGTCTTTGGGAAGGGTATGGCTCTTCGATGCTCTCCGCACCCAAATTGGCGAAGATGGCGAATATTCGCAGCACAGCAATAACTACCATCGATTGATGCTCCAGTGTGTGATTCTCGCGGATCGAGTACTGAAAATGACGGGTGGCGAATGGCCGTCTGACGTGTTTCTCAAATTACAGGCTGCAACACGCTGGTTGGCTTCTGAAGTGGACGGGGAAACAGGCAAGGTTTCAAATTATGGGCACAATGACGGCGCCTACATTTTTCCAATGGATCAATGCGGTTTCGCTGATTATCGTCCTGTGGTGCAGGTGGCTGGAAAGCTGTTTTTAAATCAGACGTTCTTTCCAGCAGGCCCGTGGGATGAATATTCTTTGTGGATGGGAATCCAAAAAACTTCAAAAACTGTGAAACCAGAACGGACACATTCATTTTCGGGCTTGAAGCAAGGCAATGTGTCTGATTGGATTCGATTGAGGAGTGTGAATTACAACAGTCGCCCGGGACACGCGGATCAGCTCCATCTTGATATCTGGCATCGTGGAGTGCAGGTTGCGCTGGATGCGGGTACCTATTTGTATAATGGTGAGGAACCGTGGGAAAATTCGTTGATGACAACAATGGCGCATAATACTGTGTCGGTTGACGGTTTGGATCAGATGACGAGGGCGGGACGGTTTTTATGGCTTGATTGGACTGAATCCAGTTGGCAGCATACCGAAGGAGCCTCCGTTTTAGCCACACATAATGGTTATCGTCGTTTGGGAATAATCCATCGCAGAGAAGTGAACAGAACAAATGATGGCTGGGGTGTAAAAGATACCATGCAAACCGATGTTCTTCACAAGGCAGAAACAATAGAGCATGAATTCAAGGTTCAATGGCTGCTGCCTGATGGTGAATGGTCGCTTAAAGGTCAAAAAATCACAATGAAATTTGAAACTATTCAATTTGAATTGGAAGTGGATGCAAAAAAGAGGGGGGCCTCTGGAATCGTGCAGGTGTGCAGGGCTGGACAGGTAATTTCAGGGAAGGGTGAATGCCTGCCCCAGAAGGGGTGGGTCAGTCCTTTTTATGGCACAAAACTTCCTGCAATTTCTTTTTCTGTTGCGTTTCATGTGCAAGCACCCTTTGAAATCCTTAGCAAATGGCGATTTACCGATTAGAATTCTAGTATGCATATTTTATTAATTCATCAAGCTTTTGCTGCACTCAATGAGCCCGGTGGAACCCGGCATCATGAACTTGCCCGCTATCTGGCGGCTAAAGGGCACAC
>CAZQSG010000161.1:0-3301 GCA_964595925.1 uncultured Anaerolineaceae bacterium
TTTCGCCATTTTCTTTTGTGTCCAGTAGAGATTTGATCGCATCACTGCGCAGTTCAACACCACGATTGAGAACTTTTTTGTAGTCCTCGGCGGCCTCATCATAAACCTCAGTGATTGAAGAGCCTGGGATGATGTCATGAAATTGATTGGTCAAAACCATCTTCCACATCCAGTCAAGGTCTTCTGTTGGGTAATTGTAGCCATTTAAACTGGCCATAGCAGAGAGGAATTCAATATCATGGAGCATGAATTCGCTGCGGCGGTTATTCTTCTTGGTGAGAGCCTGAGTGGTATATGTGCCGCGATGATATTCAAGATAAAGTTCGCCGACCCACTTTACAGGATCTTTGAGGTCCAGATCAAGACGCTGATAGAATTCCTTGGGGGAGCGGATTTCAACAGTGGGGAGTCCATCAACATTCTTCATACGGCGGATCTGTTCCAGCATGTCTTTGGTAGGTCCGCCGCCGCCATCACCATAGCCAAACAAAAGGTAACTTTCCTTCGAGTTTTCGTGGTCTTTGTACATCTGGACATTTTTGATTGCATCTTTCACGGTTGCTCTCGCACTATAGGTGTCAAGTGGCGGAAAATGTGTCAGCACTTGTGAGCCATCGATACCTTCCCAGATGAAGGTATGGGTGGAAATTTTGTTGAACTGATTCCAACTAAGTTTCTGGGTCAGGAAATAATCAATCTCAACTCCCTTTAGAATCTGCGGGAGTGCGGCGGAATACCCAAACACATCTGGCTCCCAGAAATCAACACAATGAAAGCCGAATTCCTTTTCAAAATAACGCTGGCCAAACAGGAATTGGCGTACAAATGATTCGCCGTTGGGCAGGTTGGCATCCATCTCAACCCAGGAACCGCCAGTGGGAACGAACTGACCGTTTTCAAATTTTTCTTTGATGCGTTGATAAAGATGGGGCTGTTCGTTTTTCATCCAATCAAATTGCTGTGCCTGGGAAGCTGTGAACTTGTACTCGGGATAATCATCCATGTATTTCACAGCAGAGGAAAAAGTGCGGTAGCATTTACGGTGTGTCTCTGCCAGCGGCCATAACCAGGCGGTATCAATGTGAGCGTTGCCGATAGCGGAGAGATTATGCTGGCCTTCGCCATTTTTCTCTGATAAAAATTCGCCGGCCATTGCACGTGCGGGTATCCAGGTACTGGGATCATCCAGGCGAATGGTGTCGATCATGGTATTGGCAACACGCATCGCCTGACCTTTACGCGGGGTGCCCTCGGGCAATTCTTGAGCCATATCTGCGACAACAACAAAATCCCAATATAGATCCCAGGCATCACGATCAAAGACTGCCAATTCGGCCTGACGCAGCCAGCCCACCACATGCTCAATCTCTGGGCCGCCACCTCCCACGCCAAACAGGGTGTTTACGGCAACTTCTATATAGAGAACTCCCGTCTCACCGCCATTGGCCGATTTGGTTAATTCATAATCAGGACGTGTTACTGACCAGGGATTATTAGGAGTGCTGCCGGTGAGACCCTGCATGGGATTCCCATCCATCCATACTGCACCTTCGCACATTGAATCCCATAGCAGGTGCACTTCTTTGCCTTGCCATTCGACAGGGATTTCATATTCGACCTTCACCCAGTGGGTGGACCACAACGGCCCGAAGTTATATCCTACTTCAATGGGGTGATAATCGCCTTTCATGGCTTCTTCATAAGTAATGCGATCCGGTGCGGCATATGCTGATAGTTTTATTGGGTGGGTTTCCGGGTATTTTTTCGCTGCTAAGGGCACCTTATATTGCTTAAGACGATTTAGCGTCAATTCATAATGTTTTTGCATGGGTTAAGGACTCCTTGGTTGTAAGAATTATTGGTAATCGAGTGAAACCTTGCACAACTGCGATGCGTTTCATTAAAAAGGGGCTATTCCAATCTTTACAATTATAATCTCCATCGCCAGAAGAAAACAAGTGCAATACTTCACATCAACATATGAGGAAAAGAAAACTGTTAAAGAACTCGGAATGAATTTCTTGACAGGGGGCGTGTCGAATTCTGTTTTCATTCTTTATCCTTTCTAAAGTAACCTAACTCTCTGTGCTACAATGCGAGCATTGAAAAAATGCAAAGGAGAAGCATCATGAACCTCGGAAAACCAGCCCGTCCTGAAGAGATCGCTCATTATACAGCCCGCAAAGTCTGTGCCCCATTAACCATTGATGGCAGACTTTCAGAAGCTGCCTGGCAGGAGGCCAAAAAATCTCCCCGCTTTGTCGATGTGATTGGCGGAAACCCAGGCTTGTATGACACGCGCAGCGCCGTGCTATGGGACGACGAATATCTTTATGTTGCTTTCTGGTGCGAAGAACCTTATGTAGAGGCGGAGATTACGCAGCGGGATAAACTGATCTTTCTTGAGAATGATGTTGAAGTTTTCATCGATGGCGGTGATTGTTACTATGAGTTTGAGATCAATGCCCGCAACACCCTGTACGAAGTCTTCTTCATCTGGCGTGATGCCTACAAACCTGGCGGCAGGTTCGATATTCCTGAATTCGACATTCATAAACAGCAGGCACTGACCTTTGGCGGCAACCATGACCGCACAGATGATTATTTCTGGCGCGGTACACACCCTCGTGGTGTGCGTTGGGCCTTTCGCAATTGGGATATGCCCGGACTGAAAACTGCGGTGCATATTGACGGAAAAATCAATGATCCCACCACTCCAGATAAAGGATGGCAGGTTGAACTGGCTTTTCCATGGGAAAGCATGCACTGGCTGGCTGATGGGCGTTCTATTCCGCCAAAAGACGGTGATGAATGGAAGATTTTCTTTGGACGATATGAGAAGATGCACCTCAATGGAGAAGAGGTTCATGCGGGTTGGGCATGGAACCGCGTTGGCACAGCCGACAACCACCTGCCGGAGTGTTTCACCCGTATTCACTTCAGCAGCCAGGATTCCTGAGTTTCTCATTGACTCTATCATTTTGATTTTCTTTCTCAAAAAAGAATCACATCTTGTATAATGCAATCATGAAAATAACAGCTTTTCAACCAGTTACGCAGGAATACTTCGCAATAGATTTTTCAGCTGAGAAGATTCAATCTATACAGCCCTGCGCACCTGAGCCAACCGATATCATTCTCACCCCCGGGTTTTGCGATTTACAAAATAATGGTGGTTTTGGTATTGATCTAATTGCTCCAACCCTGACAGTTGAGGAGGTCCATCAGCTTAATCTTCGATTACTTCAAGAAGGAATCACGGCCTGGTGTCCAACCATCATTACTTCATCACCCGATCTGA
>CAZQSG010000162.1:0-3276 GCA_964595925.1 uncultured Anaerolineaceae bacterium
TTTATTGCTTCTTCTTGTGACATGATTAACCCTTTCCTTTTCAAATTGGTCTGCCCAAAGCGGGTGAAACATTGACCATTGTTCGGGATGTGCTTGAATGGCAGATTCTGTAAGAGCGATGATTTCTTTTGAATTTTCAACAACCTCTTCCTTTAACGAAGGGTATTTCTTGAGCCAGATCGGGCCCGTTCCCTCCATGGTGTAATTTCCATCACCATCAACCAGCCCGATAAATTGGTAGATAGGCACCTGATACCGAAGGGCCAATCGAATGTAGAAGGTTGGCAGATAGGCCGGTTTCCCAAAAAAGCTATTCGGAAAATGTTCTTCTGGAAACGCTCGATCAATACCTGTGGCGGCCATGCCTCCGGCTTTCAATGATTTTGCCGCAGACCGGAGCGCGTTCATCGAGGCAGGTGTGATCCGCAAACCATAATCTTCCCGAATCTGATTATCGAGTTGATAACTTTTTTTAGGGTTAGCGATTGATATAACCTGGATGTTTTTTATTTGTTGAGCCAGTTCAATGGCAACAATATCTGCACCGACAAAATGAGGTGAGATGGCAATTGCACCCCGGTTAGATTGAGCTATCTGATTAATTAACGATTGTGCTTTAGGTGTTACGTGAATGTGTTTTCGTAAGGCTGCAATATCGTTTCGATAATGATAAAAGTCGTATAATGCCCGCGACCGCAAATAAAAGCATTCTGAAGCAATTTTTCTCAGCTCTTTTTTGGAATATTCTGACGGAAAAATTTCCTCAAGGTTACTTACTAATTGTTGCTCGAGTTTATCGACGAAATGAAATAGACTTCTGATTTTTTTCCAGATGTTTAGGATTCCCTTAGCCGTTTTAGGCGAGATTGTCTGGGTTATCCGAAATAACACTTGCAGGAGGAATGGGTTATTGAGTGTCTGATCAATATCTACTTGAACCAAGTCTTTCTCCTATCCTTTTTTATCATTCATTATCAAGCAGGTTGTCTGTGAACCTAAAAGTAATACAAGGAATGGTTTTCTCAGTAGTGGACTAATACTAACATATCAACACTGAAAAATAATAGATATCAGGCTACATTTTACTTTCATTATTGGGCAAATAGGATTAACTTCCCGGATATAGCGTTTGATGGGGAATTGATCAGGAAGGCTGCAAGGAGGTGAACAGGGGCGGGATTAGAGTTGCGTAGTTCACCTCTTTGAGTTTCAATGTGTTTACAACAATCGGTATTTGATTCGAAATGAAAGTCAGATGACAATGACCACTTTCATTTAAGAGATGCAACCGTTTTCTCGAGGGCTTGTTCCATGGTATACACCGGGTGATAGCCCAGTTCATCTTTCGCGCGGGAGATATTATACCAATGACTGAGCGCCAGCTCACTGGCTAAAAAGCGCGTGAAACGCGGCTCCCCTTTGAGGGCAAATGTTTTGTGAATGGTTTCTAATGCCCCTCCGAGGAAGCGGGCCAGTGGAAGAGAGAGATGCAGGGTCGGCAGCGGATAATCTACTCTTTTCAGCAGGTTTTGAATCCAGGGCCAGAGCACAACAGGTTCGTCCTGGCTGATGAAATAGGTGGAGCCAGCCAGAGGAGACCCGGGGGTGAGCTTATCGGCGGCCAGCAAAAAGGCATGTGCGGCGTCTTCAACATAGGTCAGATCCACTTTATTGGTGCCGTCCCCGATCATTGGAAGCTGCCTGGCTTTTGCGGCCGCAAGGAGAGATGGCAGCAGGTGGTTGTCACGCGGCCCGATGATGAGGTGCGGACGGAGCGAGACCGTGAGTAGATCTGTGCCATTGGCCTCGGTGACCAGCTGTTCTGCGAGAGCTTTGGTATGAGGATAAGGACTCTCGTAAGTCTGTGGGTAGGGATGCGTTTCATCAATGCCTTCGTGGGCCCCGTTATCAAAGATCACGCTGGGTGAGCTGCAATTGACCAGTTTAGGAACCTGATGTTTGCGGCAGCCCTCAATCACATTCGCTGTACCGGTGACATTCACACCGTAATATTCCTCCCATTTTCCCCAGTGCCCGGCTTTTGCCGCAATATGGAATATGCAATCCATTCCCTGACAGGCAGAATGAATTGATTCAGCATTTTGCAAGTCGCCGCGAATCACCCGGACACCGGTGGATTCCAGCTCTGGATAAGCACCGCGCGCAAAGACCGCGACCTCATCGCCGCGTGCCATCAATTGCTCAACGATATAACGTCCGAGAAAACCACCACCGCCGGTGACCAGTGCTTTCATAAAAAAATTAACCCCTCAATTGCTTTTCAGCCCAGCGTCCGAGTTCCAGCCGGTCAATCTTTGCATTGTGACGCACATCAACCGGAAACCCTTTGGGATAGAAGAGGACTTTCTGAATCGGGTGTGTAATTTGATATTGTTTTCCAAGTTCCAAGAGTTCATTTACAAAAGTCTCTTTCTCCGACAGGTTACGGGGGTGTTTGCCAGGTTGGGTTTCGATTACCAGCACAGCTTCCTGATGATTATTTTCACCGACACCAACAACAGCAGATCGATAGACATTCGGATGTAAATTGAAGATAGCTTCGCAGGGAACTGGCAGCACCAGCCCATTGCTGGTTTCGACCCTATGAGTCTTTCTTCCACAGAACCATAGGCGACTCTTTTCATCATAATAACCCAGATCACCCATGCGATGCCAGACGTCTTCGCCGTCATAAATCTTTGCTAATGCCGTGTTTTTCGGTCGGTTGAGATATTCCTGAGTGACCATGGGGCCTTTGACAACAATTTCGCCAATTTCCCCCTGTGAGATTTCCAACCCATCTTCCCATTCAGGGATTACATCGTCAGTAATTGTAATAATTTTGATGGTCGCATTATGAACTGGACGGCCCACACACAGTCCAGAGCCTTGTTCACTGAGCTGGGCTGTTTCTTCAAGGATTTCAGTTCCGCTCATCAGGGTGAGTGGCATGGCTTCTGTGGCGCCATAGGGAGTATAAATTTCACCATTGACCAGAACCTGCTTCAAATCTTTGATCAGTGAAGGGGGAACAGGGGCACCGGCCATCAGAATGCGGTGAATGGTTGGTAGTTGTAGATCGTGCTTCAGACAGTGATCTGCAACGCGCCGCCAGATGATGGGAGAGCCAAACGAGTTGGTAACCTGATACTTCTGGAGGGTTTGCACCAGTTTTGCAGGGTCCACCTGTGCAGGATGAGTGGGATCCATGTCGGGGAAAATCTCACTGATTCCCAGAGCTGGGCCAAAGAGTGAAAAGCTGAGTAATCCAGGCAA
>CAZQSG010000163.1:0-3269 GCA_964595925.1 uncultured Anaerolineaceae bacterium
GGTCGGGCAGGAAATACATACCGTCGCGCGGAGGAAAGCGTTGCTCCAAGCCGGCGTAGAACTCAGCAGCAGACATGGGAACCGTCACGCCACGCTGGACGTGGAAGGCCACCATGCGGTCGAAGAGCAAGTAGTTCTGTCGCTCGGCAATGACTTCAGCTTGGCCGTCCTTGCAGACGAACACCGGAAGCTGCTTCAGATGCGTGCGGACGAAATCCCAGACGCCGTCTTCGGTTCCCGCTTCGAGCTTGAATCGCTCCTCTAGACCACCGTTAGGTTTATAGGCTGTTATAATTAAATCTTGTTTAACAGCAGAACCGTAGCTTAATTGTTTTGTAGTCCCTTTCTTCTTATCGAGGGTTCTAACATCAGCAATAACAAAACCTGCTTTCGTCAAAGCTTCTTGAATCGAAGTCCAAACAGAATTCTGTGAGTTGTGGAATTCTACCGTTATCCACCTTCCTGCCTTTAGAATGCGATAGAATTCATAAAAACTGTCCTCCATAAGTTTGCTGTAGTCAGTTAATGTCTTCGATTGTATATCATTAACAACCGCTTCTTGTTCATTATTCTCTTGGACTCCTATCCATGCCTCAACCAATATATTCAATTCGGAATAATTCAAATTTCCGCCAAATGGTGGATCAGTAAAAATATAATCAATGGAATCGTCATCAATATTTTTTAGGCAGGTAGCACTCTGAGTTGATATTCTAATTCCATCGCCTGTGGTCGGAGTGGATCCACAACGACGCAGATCATTTATTCGTGAAATGGCATAATTTGTTGCAGGGATTTCAGCAGTGAGTTGTGAAACATATAATGTCCCAGAGAGTGGGCCAACGTGGCGATCGTGATTAGGCATATATCGATTCAAACGGCATATGCGCTGTACCATCCCTGTTAGTAAATAAAGACCTGCCATTCGTTTTAATGGATGTTTAATTTCAGTAATGCGATTCCACAATTCAGATATCAGGCTCAAATTTCTGCGAGTAAAGAAATGGTGGACATGTGAAAACCCATGCGATTTGAGAGGCTGTTGCGTGTTGAATCCTTTCGGTAGTTGTATTATAGGAGGTTGATATTTCAATGGCGAATTAGATAATTTAGAGATAATCTCTAAATCGTACTTATCGGGATACTTCTCGTAACGCTTTGTGCCGATGCTATAGTTTATAAGTACGGGTACTTGCTTGGCTTGCCGAATTGATTGATTCAGCTCATAATCAAAAATCGTAGTCCAAATACGTTCGAGGGTTTTAATAGATTGTTCAGCACCACACGATTTACAGTATTTTATTTTGGGTATTGGTTTACCAGGTCCCTGAAAAACTAAATCCCAATATTTTATCTCCGCTCCACATTCGGAACATGAAAAAACATCTGACCATACAACATATTCAATCTTACCAAATTCTGGGCCGTGGACTTTTTCCGCATTGATTCTTTTTTCTGGTTCTATCATGCCACGTGGCCATCCAACATGTCTTGTACTTAAAATATCTGCATTTTCTTTTTCAACATTAAGAACTATTTCCTCGATATCTCGCAAATGCGGTATAATGTTATTTAATGCATTTGTCCCAGCTGCAATAAAAGTTGCAGCCGGACTTAGATCAATCAATATCGCTTTCCTACGTCCTGGTTTTCCTTTTTTTAGGGAATGACGATGTATATCTTCACAAAGTTGTGCCGCAACCCCAGTCATGCCTGTGCCACAAAAACCATCAAATACGACATCCCCAGGATTCGTGTAATGTAATATATATGGAATAATAGCATCAGGAGGTACTTTGGTAGAGTAATAATGGGCGAAATAGAGGGGATCATTTTTACCGGCTACAACATCCTCTGTTAGAGGAGGGATATCTTCTAATTGATGGGTACCCACACCACTTGCTTCTATAAGACTCATCAAGAATGGGCTTGGGCAAGCTGCATAGTAAGGGGGAAGCGAAAGATTGAGGATGGACTCATCTTTGCTGATAGGGAAGCCATCAATACTGTTGCGAGCCTCCATAAGGTATTCTTCAAGCCTTGTTAAGTTTTCATAATCGACTGCGTATTGCCCATCATCTATATTTGTTGGTTCAGCATCATCGAAAAGAGGCCTTTGAGCTGAATTGGAGAAAGTGTTTGAATTCTTATTCATTACTCGCCTCCCGTGATATACTTTCCAACTAAGGGCAACATACGTTTCAGGGTACTACTCCCCCCGCCGCCACCCAAGCGTGTTCCACCAAGAGAGGGAGGTAGGATTCCGCGTAAAACCGAATAGCTATAACCTGCACCACTATCAGTCGCATGAGTATCAACATGTTCAATCCATGCCTTTGATATTTCAGAAGAAAGCTGATAAAGATTGGTAGGTTGCAATTGGTCACATGCTTGTGAAAGTAGTTGTCGTAATTCAGGTCGTTCCCTTAGAAATCGAACAACAGCAAAAAAACACTGGCGAAAATGACCTGTCAGATTTTGATTATCTGAATTATCATGTCTTGCTAATAAGATATCAGCCCCTGATAAATCTGAATTGACCCTGAGCCACGCTACAAAATCTGTTAACTCAGAATGCGTTGGTTCTTCAATTTCCTGGGGTTCTTGACCATACCCAAGGAGAAGATCAAGTCCTTTTTGTGCATTTTCCAATTCATCTGCCTCGGGGCTTTCTTTAATTCGTCGAACATCTTTTATAATATTTGAATAGGTATCGACCCACGAACGTAATTGATTTATCGCAATGCCCCGGGACTCAGGCCGCAGTTTTTGATCGTAAATATTCCATGCTTGCTCAGCATCCGTATCAATTAGCCGGACCATCATTTCAAAATTCCGACCAAAACCTCCTTCAGATAGATTAGATGAACCAATAAGCGCTAAAGACTTATCTGCTATATACACTTTTGCATGAAGTCTTTGATGAATCTGAAGGACTACATTACGTCCAGCATCTTCAAGCAACTCTAATAGTATCACCAATGCTTCAGGATCAGATATGCCGTTAACCCAATCGGATGGACTTAGTCTGGTACAAAAAGATAGAGATGTATCATCACGCAGATTGTCAAATAAATTGTCAACACCTGTTTCCGAATAATAAGGGCAGCAGATGATTAGACTTGTATTTGCGTTGCGAACGATATTTCTAAAATCTTCCCACACTGGAATGATAATTTCAGCCATAATAATCTCCTATTCCAATACAATGCGTACCTTGCCGGGCTCCTTGCCCTTGGTGAGTTCGTCCAGGTATTCCTCGAACCGTT
>CAZQSG010000164.1:0-3267 GCA_964595925.1 uncultured Anaerolineaceae bacterium
CCCTGACTGCTGGGATTGTCCCACCCGATGATAACGGCAGCTGTCTTGATTCCGCGCTTGCTGGCCTGCCTCAATATGTATTGATCATTCCGCCAGGCTGCGGTGTCAGAAACCACCAGGTCTGGTTGATACTTATCAAACAAGTCTCCATACAGGTCAGGGGTATCGAACCAGACCAGACACTTTCGAAATAACCATCGCGAAAAATGACTGTACCGATTAAAAATAATGAATGGTTTCAAGATTTTTAGGATCGTCTTGCGACGGCCATGTGCTTCATATTCTTTTCGTCGTCGATTAGTGTCAATATAGGTGATCGGGATGGTATGTTTCGCACTTGTGCGTCTAACATGTTCAACCAGCTCAAAAACACCTGGATGATGTGCCTGCTGGTAAGCTTTCACCTTATCCTCACGCATTGACTCAACAATCACATTCGGATGTTGAATCTCCTTGCGCACATGTTCAATCATCGAATCTTTTACCAGGAAAACCAGACGAATGTTTGCCTCAAGCAGCTTCTTCGCAATCTCTGTTTCGAAAAAGTACCCCAGACCCAAACCATGATCTAAAACCAAAAATATTGTTTTCAATATGTACTGCCTCTACTCAAGAAGGTTGACCAAAATACCATTTAAAGATCAGGTCATATAACTTCATAAATATTTTTTTTACCGGTCCAAACTGTAGAAACTTCTGAGATAATCCTTGAAGTGCGACTGTTGAAGAGACTGTGCGCTCAGGAATTTTCAGATTCGGTACCTCTGGCACATCATCCAATGAATTACTCATATTGACTGCCAGCGAATCAGGAATCATCAAGCGCAGATACTTCTCTTCATTCATGCGTTGATCCAGATATTTCACCTGGCCCATCGGGCGATCCATTTTGAACGGAATAAATTTTTTAATCACAGACTTATAACCAGTAAATTGCCAATGCGAGGCACCAACAAAAGCAGTGACATCTTTATACTTCACTCGCCAATCATTCTTTTGGGGATAAAGCTCTTTTAGCTCTTCTTCCTTGTTCCCAATACTCATGTTGAAGTCTCGATAACTCTCCCACGGGATGAAACAACCCTGTTCCAAAACAGCTTCTGGGGTCGAACGCGCCCACTCAATCGTTGAAGTGAAATAATCTTGATTGCTTCGGAAGGGCCGCGCAGTTACCATACCTGTCTCTGGGTAGGTTTCCAGAATTTCAACAGACTCCCTCAACCACCCTTTTTTGAAATAAATATCATTGTCCGCATAAGCTATGATCTCGCCCGGCGCGCCATCCAGAATAATATTCCACGCTCCCCCCTTGCCTAAATTCTTCTCGGAAAGGATCAAATACTGAATATTTCCAGCATTGCGTTCCTCTACCAGATACTGCACCACATCTTCACAGCTGCCGTTGTCAAATACCATCAAATCAAACGGAAGTTCTGTATTCTCACGTATACTGTTCAAACATACTTTGAGCACATTCGGCATGTCGGCATAGAACCCTTCGATGAAAGGAATATAATTCAAAACTGCAACAGTGATTCTTTCAGGCATCGCCACACTTTTTGCTTTTTTAGAAGGGTTTTGTCCAACTCTCATTAATCATAATCTCCTGTGTCACATTGTAACATGTGCTTATTCAGAAATAGTTTTACCAAATGTCCGTTCTATCCAACCGACAAATGCCAGCCACCCTCTGCGTGGATTAAAGATATAGAAGAATACCTTCGCTAATTCTTTTGAATTAAGTTTCACCAGGGGACAAATTTCCACTTCCCGCCAAAACCTGGTCCATGTTGCTTTCCGTTTCACAATCTTCCCATCTACTAACTTGTAATCTGCATCAATTAATGTAAATACAGTTAGAAACCCACCTGCAGCTTGCACATTCTCATTTGATTCTGGCAAACGATAATGAACCTGCCCCCCAGGTAGATGGCTGTAATCATGATTTTGATGCAGGATTGTGATGGATTCTGTACAATCGATCGTTTTCCAACCGCGTCGTCGAGCCTCAAAGATCATCCAATTGTCCCAGCCAGCCCGGCCAATTACCAGATCAGGTACATCCACAAAACAATGACGCGGAAAAATGAAATAATCACTGCCAGCCGTTCCGTGCAAATGTCCAATCACCTGATTAAATGCAAGTATGTTTTCTTGCCAATCCTCATCAAAAGTTATCGGTTCGGTGATTTCAATATCATACCGCTGTCCAATCAATAAATAATCCCTTTCTTGCTCGTGGACACTGATTGCACTGTCAATCAAATTTCGGGTGATGATTACATCAGCATTCGCAAATGCCAAGATCGGACTATCCGTTACTTCACTTGCGATGTCAAAAAGCGATGGAATCATTGGTGTTCCATGTTCATTGCAGCGCACATACTTTACATGTTTAATGTGAAGCTCTGCAGCAATCTCTTCCATCCCTTCTTCATCACCAATGATCACCACATCAACATCCTCGCCCAAATGCGTCCATGACTCAATCGCATTCCGTTGAATAATATTTATATGCGGATTTATGTTAAAAGGTTTTGGTGATGTAAAAATGGTTACTTTCGTCATCCATTAATCCTCGCTATTTTCAAGACGTTCATCAACATCGAGAAAACTTTTGTGAGCAATTTCTGCGTTAATTTTATGCCATTCAGGGTGTGCCTCATACAGGGCAAGAACTTCCGTCCAGTCAAAATTCCGTCGGCCGTTAAAGGCTTCAACTATTTTATTAACCAGCACCAGGTCTTCAGGGTTATCGATCGTCCAACGGTAATGCCCATAATCATCATCCGCATCCAGCACAGCCACTGTAAAACGATCTGGAACATCGTAGAAATAGGGCATTACATGTTCTCGCTCAAATTTGGTTTCTGCCCTGTTCCATGCGCGCTCCAAACCTGTGAAAAATACAGCTTCTACATCCAGTCCAATCGGATAAGTCCGATGAAATGGCGGCGGCAACCGGTTTGCGCAGAAATCTGCCTTCTGTTCATACAATCCAAGCACAACATTATCAATTAATTCCGCGTCAATCAAAGGACAATCCGCAGTCAAACGGACAATAACATCAGCTTTGGCTTTCTTTGCGGCTTGATAATAACGATCCAGTACGTCAAATACGCTTCCGCGAAAACAAAGAAAGCCTTTCTCTCTGCAATATTCCTCAATCGGGTCATCAGATGCATCCGTGGTTGTTGCCACCCAGACTTCATCCACATACAAAGACTTCTTTGCCCGTTCTACCATCCAGTGCAGGATCGGCAGTCC
>CAZQSG010000165.1:0-3217 GCA_964595925.1 uncultured Anaerolineaceae bacterium
CCCTGGTAATATTCATTTCCATACCAATCCAAGACCCACTCTCTGACATTTCCAGCCATATCCATGACACCATAAGGACTGGCGCCAGTCGCATAGCTGCCTACGACTGAAGTATCACCAATGAGATTATTGTAATTAAGGCGGGTTTTATCTGGAAACTCATCACCCCAGGGATAAATTCTGCCATCGGTTCCTCTGGCAGCTTTTTCCCATTCAGCTTCGGTGGGCAGACGCCCCCCCGCCCAGGTGCAGTAGGCATTAGCCTGGTTCCAGGTTACATTGAGGACAGGGTAATTGGAAAAGCTCGAGTTATCGTAATATTCTTCACGCGTTTCCGATTCACTGGAAACCGGCTCTAAACAGACCCCCGCACTGACACAAACTGCGTATTGTTGATTGCTCACTTCATATTGATCCACCCAATAAGCTTCCAGCCACACTTCATGCGCCGGTCTTTGATCCACACGGCTGTCATTTGTACCCATGGTAAAGACACCCGCCGGAATATAAATCATCGGCATGTTATCCAATGAACGCTGCCAAATTGCACCGGCTGAAGGCTCAGTAGGTTGTACAGTCGCAATTTCCTGCGGCATCGGGGTGTCGGTTTCTTTTTCTTCAATTGCCGGCTGTGGCGTATTGGTTGAAACACTGGTATTTGTGGGCAGCATTTCGGTTTCTGTAGGGAGCATGGCCATTTCAGTCAGTTGTAAGATAATCTCCGAAGGTGTTTCTGTTTTAGGACTGCTGTTTTTTAACAGACGAGGCACAATCAGGATCGCGGCAATCATCAACCCGACCACCAGCAGCCCCCCGCAGCCCAGCACATAGATCAACGGAGAACCCTTCTTTTTCTTTTTATGTCGAGGGGGAACGGAGCCAGAATCAGGAGGTAAAAATATTGGGGTCTGCTGTTCAGATTCGACCAGCGTAGGAGCAGCTGCCGTTTCTAGTGGTAATGGTGCCGTATTCGCTATCAGTGTTTCAGATTCACTAATCTCTTTTGACCTTTGTTTGCTATCCTGCCCCTCTAGATTTATTATTCGCTGTAAAGCATGAGCAAAAAAAATCATGCTGGGGTAACGATCTTCGCGTTTTTTAGCAAGAGACGTCCGGATCAGGTCGCATGCCTCTTGTGGCAGATCAGGCACACAAAGACGCGGATCGGGCAAAATCTGATTGGCATGCATATAGAGAGTTTTCAGAGGGGTATCCCCTTGATATGGTTTTTTACCGGTGACCAGTTCATAAAATATGATTCCCAATGAATATTGATCCACCCTGTGGTCGAAATCTTTCGTCATTTGTTCAGGAGCCATGTAGGTGGGTGTACCCACCCCACCCCCAGCCGCAG
The DNA here is from genome assembly GCA_964595925.1 of uncultured Anaerolineaceae bacterium. GTDB lineage: Bacteria > Chloroflexota > Anaerolineae > Anaerolineales > Anaerolineaceae > SpSt-1165. Next base: position 1,355 of record CAZQSG010000165.1, read on the forward strand.
TAAGTGCAGCAGCACTATTGTCCATCAACTTAACAATGCCAAAATCAGTCAGCATAGGATTATTATGGACATCAAAAAGGATATTGGCTGGTTTGATGTCGCGATGGACAATACCACGTTCATGCACATAGTTAAGTGCGTTGGCAATCGGCAGCAACAACGCAGCGGCTTCTCTCGCTGTCATAGGAATACCCATACGTTCTTCAAGCGTACCCCCAGGCATATATTCGATCACCAGATAAAGGCCTTCTTCATCCTGACCATAATCGAACACGCTCACAATATTTGGATGATTAAATTGAGCCATCGTTTTAGCTTCACGCTGAAAACGCTGCACAAACTGGTCAACCTGTCCCGGAGCATTATTCAATATGTCCAGTCGTTTAACGGCAACCTCACGACCCAGGCGCTCATCAATTGCCTGATAGACCATTCCCATCCCGCCCTCACCCAACTTGCGAATGATTCGGTAGCGTTTGTCAATGAATTGATCACTCATCACGCCTCCTGATTTCTTCCTCATCTGATTGTAAAAAGGGGTTTATTCGTGAATCCAATTTGGGCAGCCCTGGTTAGGAACAAAAGAGGCTCTGTATGATGCACTCTTCTTTAATTTTCTAGTTTACTATAGAATAATATTTTACATCTTCATTTTTAAAAGACGTTGGTTCTGAGATAGCTGACATGAATATTATAGCGTAAAAAAAACTGCCGGATTCAATGATCATACAAACGCGAGTTACTGCGCAAAGCACAAGCTGTGCTGATAGATATTCGCTAGTTCTTACTTTGCTTCAGACAACAGATTGATAAGTTTCGTAAGATGTTCATGATCGAAAAACCAGGTGGAATTGGGTTCCCAAGTTACAGCATCCCTGGCAGGAGGGCCAAAGGTGCTCTTGACGTCTTCTTCGGAAATACCAAAATAATCGCTCACACGGTCGAGATAAACCAGAAGGGCAAGACCTTGTTTGGCAGAGCTGATTTCTGGATAAATGCTGATGATGGTATTTCGAGCTTTCTCTTCGCCCATGTAACCGATTAAGGCTACATTGGTTCTTGTCCGATTCGCGCTATCATGCAATGCGCGGAGCTCGGAAAGTGCTTTGTCGTAGAGATCGAGTACGTCATTCTGTTCCGCGAGCCCACGAATTTCCTCCCAAGAACGGGGAGGCTTGCGTTTTGACTTGCTTTTAGCGCGGATTTGTACTTCTGTTTCGTCGAGGAGTAGTGATCGGCCAAGAAGTTCTCCATCTCCGGTTTTAAAATAGGCGAACGTTGCAACGTTGATGTCAACGTCGTGGGTTTCGGAAAGGTACTTCACAATCCTTTCCGTCGCTGAGTCAAGAGACGAGGCAACGATGTACATCCGGTGTCTTTCGTTCAAAACGTCTGGCAAGTCTATCTGAAACTTCTCTCTGAAGGCTTGTTCAAGAGTCTTGCCGGTTAAGAAGCCATTGGCAATCTCCATGATAGACTCATGCCCCAGGTCTTGAACCCACGAAGCGTAGTCCAATGCCTGTGCGACGATGTCGCGTGGTGTCTTGTCTCTCTTGAGTTCGAGAATGACAAGATTGCCTACAGGGTCGACAGCAAGCAAGTCGATAAATCCGCCGTAGACGGTTTTTACCTGCTGGCCGATTACAAGGAGGTCGCTGCTGATAAGGCTAATATCGTGGATAAGCCACTCCTCCAGCCGCGCTTCAAGATTGAGTTTTTGTTGGGGGATTGATACAGGGTGCTCCTTATCGATTTGCCATATCTTCATTTCTGTAGGCATATTATTTCTCTCCTCATGTCAAACGAATGAACTCATCTGACGCCGGTTTTCCTTTTAATGATTATAGTTAAAGAAGCAATTAT
>CAZQSG010000166.1:0-3166 GCA_964595925.1 uncultured Anaerolineaceae bacterium
TCTTCTTCAGAAAGCCAACCGGGCAATGGAGCAGTTCCTTCAAAGGCAGTCGGTTCAGACTTTATTTCTTCTGCTTTCCGAATATTCTTTTCTTTTTTTCGACCTGTGAGCCAATTCCATGGATTCCGTTTTTTTAAGCTCTCGGATTTTTTATTATCCAAGGTTTCCTTTTTAATTTCGGGTGGCTTCTCTTGTTGTTTAGATGTTTTTTCTTCGTTTGTTGTAGTAAACCATTCAGGTAGTTTGAGTTTCTTGTCCTTGGTGGAATATTCATCCCAGGTTACTTTCTCTTCCGGGGGTGATTCCTCAGTTTCTTCTAATTGGGGATTGGGCAACTCTTCGGGGGGGGGAATTATCTCTTCACTTTCTTCTTCATCCAAGATTATGCTGAACCATTCAGGAAGTTCATCTTTCTTTTCTGATTCCTTTGCAATCACATTGGTCTTATCCTTTTGGGATTGCTCTGAATCATCAGATTTTTCTTCATTTTCTTCAAGAGCATCCGGTTCTTTAAGTGGAACACTTTCTTCTTCGCTGAAGACTACGTTCAACCAGGTATTTGTATCCCCGTTACTTGAATTATCCTTGATTACCTTTGGTATTTCCTCCAACCAATCTGTTATGGAAGATTTATCTGGAGGTTGAGAAGGCGAGGGCAGGACGTTGTCTTTTTCATTATCAACGGTATCCTGGCCTAATAAGTTTAGAATCTCATCTTCCAGTGGATCAGGTGTGCTCTTGGTTTTCTGCTCGTTTTCAGAAAAAAGAGAATCGATGAATTCGTCAGTATTCTTCTTATGCTTCGAAGTGGGTGTATGTGGTTTTCCAATATCTCCCATAGGAACTATGCGGGCATTACAGTGGGTGCAGTTTACTGCATCTTCTGGGTTATTTTTCCCACACATTGGGCATCGAATTTCAGCCATTCGTCTACTCCCGATAAGCCCGGTCAATACCGAGGACTTGTTTTAGTGCGGTAATAATGCTTCCGAGTGCTAAACCGATTAAAATACCTCGGGCGCCTGCCAGCGGTAATTGGTTGATAATTGCGATGATATCTTTGAGCCATTCATTTTCTGCCAGGTTGTGAAGAAATCCACCGCCTAGCAGCAGAAAAATGAGTACGCTTCCAACAAAGACAATTCCCATAATCGTTTTGTTGAATTTAAAGAAATTGAATGCTGCGGTCAGCAGTACGATAGAAAGAAGAGCGAAGAGGGTGGTTTCGATAGGGATTTGAATGCCAGCAACAGCCTGTTGGTAATTTAGATTGGCCGGGGTAAGCCAAAATCCCACAAGAAATGTGATGAAAAAACCAATTAACAGAGCAAGGCTGTAAATATCTCGCTGCACTTTCGGTTTGCGAGTCTGTTTGCCAGGTATATTCTTCTCTTTGGTCTCTTTCTTTGGAAAAGAAAGGTTTAATCGAGCCCAATGGGTTTTTAATAAATTCCAAATTCCCATTAACATTGCAATTCCGACGAGGATAATGGCCCAATCAATCATCCGAGCCTGTAATTCTTCTAACCCTTGCAGAGGTATGAAATAAGCAATGAGTGTCAGAGCAGCAACGAGAATTGTGATAAATACTGAGAGGTGAAATTTCATAATACCCCCAACAGTTTTAATAATGAACCTGCCAAAAGGAAACCAATAAGACTAAACCGCAGAATGTCCTGAACTTTTAGGCTCGCATTGTTTTTTTGATCTTCTTTCAGGTAGGCAGGGATAGCAAAAATTTCTTCACCAATTAATGGTTCTTGAGCCATACCATAAAGTACCGCCTGGCCTTCAGGTTCGGTGCTCCCGCCAATCAGGACTGCCTTCTGACGGTTGCCAGCTTCAGCAATCAGTCCTACCTCGGAGCCCAGTTTCCCAGCAGCAATATTAATGGAAATATGTTCATCATGAATGATAGGTAATATCCCAGCGGTATAGGCGAAAGGCGTTGAGCCGCTCATTTGTGCTAGTTGAGGACGGTAAAGGTCTTTCAAATTCAAGTCACAGTATTGGTGGTGAAGCCGGCTTTGAAGGAGCAGTGAGACGGCCCCATCGCTGGTAGTGGTGATCAGAGGTCGATCACTGGCCGCACTATTACGAGCCAGATTTTCCATAACTTCAACTGCCAAAAGTGAGGCTGCATTGTTCTCGTCCAATAAATCTGAATTACCAACAGCAACGTGTATCCGTTGGCCAGATTCGATGGCCCGTCCTTGTTGTTTTTCGAGTTCCTTTATTGCGGGTATTCTTCGTTTTATAAACGTGGTTTTCTTTTTCTTTTCCCCAATTTTTTGCATGTTAAACAAGATCATCAGTGTGATAACGATGAGTAGAACGATGAGCCAAAAACCATTTGCGATATTCAACGATCAACATCCTTGTTTAAGTAGCTTGCAAAAGCCGTGCAGGCTTCAGCATCTTGCAATAAATCTGCCAGGGCACCAATTTCCTGTTGTTTTATTTCTGAGAAAAGTGGTTGGGCAAGGTATACGATTTGAGAGATGAGGATATTAAATACACCTCCGCTTTCCAAAACAATGGCCGCTGTATTTTGAAGCTGCCATTGGGAAAGCATCTTTTCCCACTTTTTCCAAAACTCGTATGCTCCGGACATTAAAAAAAGTATAGCATAAATTTAATTTAATAATGAAAGCAGAGGGTGGTACGATCCTGGTTTGTAAAAATCGAGAGGTTTTGGTTTTGTAGGGCAACGCTGCCTTTTTGAACTAAACTGTGTGAATTAACTGAATAAGTTGACGGTTTATTCAGTTTCGTCGTTATTTTTGAACCCATCAATGGATTTATTCAACGCATCACTCAGGCTTTCCATGGCCTTTAAAATATGAGGACGGGCTTGTTCAACTGCATCTTTCCCTGTTTCCTCTAATTGATCAAAGGTATCTTTGGCATCATCTACAAAGCTCTGCATTTTCGGATCTTGTTTAATACTTCCAATGGCTTCGTCAATTTCATCAACTGCTTCGTTGAGTCCTGTTTTAATTTGCTGGATAACCTCCTGAGTTTTTGGGTCATTCCAACTATTGTTAACAGCCTCGCTGAGTGATTCGCCAAAGGCTTTAAATTGGCTTGCGACATCGTCCCATGGATTGCTTTGATCCTGTTGGTTGTTTTGATTTTCAGTCATCATTTCTCCTTTTTCATCTTT
>CAZQSG010000167.1:0-3130 GCA_964595925.1 uncultured Anaerolineaceae bacterium
AGATCCGGACGAAAAACAGAAAGCACTGGATGTCATCGGCAGGCAATATGATCTGCCATCTGAAAAATACAGTGACAAATTGCTGCAAGCACTGGCAGTGATTCGACTCGAAGTAACCGAAATGAACGGTAAGGCTGCCAATATATACAACGAAGAGCTGCTGGCACCTTAATTCCGCTGAAACGCTTGATAATGAAAGGATTTCAATATGATAAGATGGAATATTATTATTTTCACCGGGTTACTCTCCCTCAGTTTCAGTATTTCCGCCTGCGCTCCTGTTCAAGAAGCAGTGATGCCGGTAGAGGAGCCTGTCATGCAAGATGAACTTCCTGTAGAAGGACTCGCTCCAGAAGTGAGTGTTGATGAAGCATACGCAATGCGCGAAGCTGGAGCCTTTATGCTGGATGTACGTGAAATCAGTGAATGGAATGAGGGACACATCCCCGGCGCCACACTCATCTCGCTGGGTGTCTTAGAGGGGCGTGTTGATGAAGTGCCGTCTGATATACCGATAGTGGTCTATTGCCGATCTGGCAACCGCAGTCAGGTAGGGCGCGATATTCTGATTCAAGCCGGATTCACCAGCGTAACCAGTATGAGCGGCGGCTTTAACGCCTGGGTTGCCGCTGGTTATGATAAATGAGGCCTCGCGCAACTACACCCAGTTTCATTTCAATCAGGCCCATAAACCTGTAAAAATAATCCAATTACTATACGATTTATGCGCAAGTGATTGCCGCGCTTGACAATTATTACCCTGTCATTGATAATCACCCAAACTAATTCAGTTTAATTAAGAGATATGGGGGAAATTGAAGTTCCTCTTAACCCGGTAGGAAAAAAGAAAATAGAGGTGTAGATTATGTCGAAAATTGCTATTGTTACCGATAGTACCGCAACTTTTCCATATCATCAGGTGGGTGATGTGCCCATTGTGTCAGTTCCCTTAAATGTAATTTGGGGAGATGAAATCCTAAAAGATGGGGTTGATATTCAACCTGAAGAATTCTACGAGCGTGTGAAGCAATCCCCTTTATTACCAAAAACTTCGCAGCCTTCCCCCAAAGAATTCATAGATGTATTTCAGAAATTGATGGATGATGGTTATGAAGAGATCATTTGCCTTACTATTTCTGGTGGACTCTCTGGGACTTTTAATTCAGCTGTGCAGGCCGTTCACCTGCTTGGCGAAGTGTCGATTGAAGTCATCGACAGCAAGGGCACCAGCGCATATATGCTTGTGATCCTCAAAGGGTTAATTAACAAGATCAATAGCGGTGCGTCATTTTCCGATTGTATAGCATTTACCAAATCAGCATGTGATCGCGTCAGTATGTATTTTACCGTCACCACACTGGATTATCTCATTAAAGGCGGTCGTTTGAGCGTAGTTTCTGGTACAGTTGGAAATCTGCTGAAACTACGTCCAGTTTTAGCCCTTGAAGACGGCAGAATTGTTTCGAAGGATAAAACCCGCACTTTTAAGCGCGCCACCAACATGCTGATTGATAAGATAAAACAGGATTTGGAAGGAAAACAGCTTGTTTATATCTCCGCTGCCTATACAGACAACAAAGAATTCGTTCAAGAGACTTTCGATGTTGTCTGTAAAGACCTGAATATCCCGGATTCGAAAAAAACGGTAATTGTCCCTATCAGCCCTGTAATTGGAACGCACACCGGCCCCGGCACCTTTGGTATAGCATATCTTATCGCTGAAGAATAATCCTGTTTTTCTCTTCACTGGAATAATTTCAATGACAGCAGGCAGCATACCTGCTGTCATTTTCATTTCGCTGCTTTTTCATTGCGCTTATTAATAATTTCATTAATATTTTTTGATTAAACTTAGTGCTATAATGCTAATTATGAAAACAAAAATCGCAATAGTAACAGATAGTACAGCAGCCTGCACTGAAGAAATGATCGGTAATGTACCGATTATTTCTGTTCCGCTTGATGTAGTTTGGGGTGACCGCCCCCTGCGTGATGGTGTTGATATATCAGCCGGAGGTTTTTATGAAGAAATAAAACTTGCTGAGATTATGCCCACCACCTCACAGCCCTCACTGAGTTCTTTTCAGGAGGCCTATCGAAATCTGATCAATAATGGCTATGAAATCCTCAGCATGCACATCTCCGAAGGCATTTCTGGTACGATCAATTCTGCCCGTCAGGCCGCAGCACTTTTAGATGCACAGGATAAAGTGGTTGTGATAGACTCACTCGTTACTGCGATGGTTCTTAAAATGCAGATTCTAGAAGCAGCGAAGGCAATCAACAACGGTGCCACGCTCAAAGAATGTGCCGCATTGGTTCAGGACATGCGCAATCGCTGCGGGGTATTCTTCACAGTTGAAACACTGGATTACCTGGAACGCGGCGGACGGATGACACGGATGCAGGCATTCGCAGGAAATTTGCTGCAAATCCACCCAATCTTAACTTTTGTTGATGGCAAGATTGTTTCAATCCAAAAAGTACGCACCTATAAAGGCGCGCTGAGTGCTCTGAAAAAGCTGTTTTTCGAGGGGGTAGAAGGAAAAACCATCCGCAACATTTCTGCCACATATACAGATAATCAAGCGTTTGTTGAAGAATTTGTCGCTGAGATTATTGCTGAGCTGGGAATTGAGCGCCCTGAAGACGCTTTTGTTGACCAGCTCACACCGGTGATCGGTACACACACTGGCCCGGGCTGCATCGGGCTGGCTTATCTGGTGGAGTAGAAACAGTAATTTTGGTGGATATAAAAGGCCCGAATTTCGGGCTTTTTTTGATTTGATATAGGCGGGGGGAAAAGATTCGAACTAACAACCTTCGAGCGAGCTTATTGTTTATAATAACATTATAAGTGTATGGTTACTAATCATTTAGTATTAATTAATTTTATTTCAATACAATTAAATTATCAATTATATGGAGGGAGAAATGCCAATATATTTGGTAAATCGAGAACCACAGGTAACGGGCGAACATCAATTTCACATAACTACTTGTAAACACCTGCCAAAATTAGGAAATCAATTAGATTTGGGATACTTTTATATTTGTCAAGACGCAATCAAAGAAGCCAAGAATCATTATGTAAACGTAGACGGATGCAAACATTGTATCCCAAATTGTC
>CAZQSG010000168.1:0-3119 GCA_964595925.1 uncultured Anaerolineaceae bacterium
GATGCCTGGAAAAATCCCCAGGCAATCAATCGTAATTACACCACCTGTCTGGAGCAGCTGTTCAAGCAGGGAGCCTATGTTGGAATTGCGACTCACGATGAATTATTGATCTTTGAAGCGATGAATCTGATTCGTCAAATGGGTTTAAAGCCTGATCAATATGAATTTCAAATGTTACTGGGGGTCGATGAGGAGTTGCGGAAGATTATCCTGGCTGCTGGTCACAAATTAAGAATTTATATCCCCTATGGAGAGGACTGGCTCCCCTACTCTAAACGGCGCCTCAAAGAGAATCCGACCATTGCTTCACATGCATTAAAGCAAATATTTGGTTTAAACAAGCATTGATCACTATTTTCTGCTATTTTAATGAAATACCGTATCATCATCAGCCAATTCAATTGACCGGTCATGAACGGAAAGGTAGTCTTTTGCATAATACTGTTTTTAACCATCCAACAAGGAGGAACACATGAAAAGAACAATTCGTAACATTTTACTCACCCTCTGTACTGTCGCTCTGATGGCAGGACTCTCCTGGGCTGAGACTCTCAAAGTCGGGGTTCAGGCCCCAATCACCGGAAGCTATGCCAACGAAGGTCAAGGCATTGAAAACTCAGTTCGTCTGCTCGCTGCGGAGATCAACTCCAAAGGTGGCGTTATGGGCAAGAAAATTGAAGTTATCGCCTGTGATGATCAGGGAACCGCAATGGCTGCCGCAATCTGCGCTAAAGATCTGGTTAACAAAGGTGTTGCCATGGTTATCGGCTCTTACACCTCAACCTGCGCTGAAGCTGCACAAAAAACCTATTTCAATGCTGGCGTTCTGCAGACTTCTGATGGTACCGCTGATGGTCTGACCCAACACGGCTACTGGACATTCCTGCGCAACTCATTCCCGAACAGTGCTGAAGCTGTTTTTGCCGCCAACTACATGGTTAACGTCAAAGCTTACAAAAACATTGCTGTTATCTCTGATTTCTCCAGCTATGCTGCTGGTCTGGCTGAAGCCGTTGTTGCTGAAGTTAAAAAAGCCGGTGGCAATGTTGTCACTTACGCTAAAATCAAGGCTGATTCACAGAACTTTACCCCGGTTCTGACCAATATCAAATCCAAGAAGCCTGATGCAATTTTCTTCGCCGGTTACTACACCGACGGTGGTCAACTTCGTGCGCAACAGGTTGCTCTGGGAATCAAAGCCGATTTCATCGGTGGCGATGCCAACGACAATCCTGACTTTGCTAAACTGGCCGGTTCGGCAGCCAAAGGGGCTTTCATTGTTAATGTTCCAACCCCAGGAATGCTCCCTTATGATGTCGCTAAAAACTTCCTGAAAAACTATGAAACAACCTACGGCATGCTTCCACCATCCATCTGGACTTTGATGAATGCTGACGGAATGCGCGCGATTGTCCACGCCATGGAGCAGACACAAAGCTTTGATAACAAAAAAGTAGCTGACTATCTGATGAGTATGGACAAACCACTCCCAGGCATTACTGGTCCGTTACAGTTTGCCAAAGATGGCAACCGGGTTGGCAGTAGCTACATGACCTTTGAAATTCAGGGCGACAACAGCTACAAGGTTGTTTACGCTCAATAATATTTGATTCAAACAGCAGAACCAACGGGGGGCGGGAAAATGCCTATGGTGTATTTTCGCCCCCTTTGTCTACCCTTTAGAGGTGATGGAAAGAAAACTAAACACTTTCTTTGACCTGTGAACGGCAGATTAGCGGACTGATCCAAATTAAATGGGAGCAAGTTTTCATGGATATTTTTCTGCAACAATTGGCAAATGGCCTGACCATCGGTAGTATCTTTGCCTTGGTTGCTCTTGGCTACACGATGGTTTACGGGGTGATGAAGTTGATCAACTTCGCCCATGGTGACATGGTGGCAGCCTCAGCATTCGTCGGCCTGACAATCTATACCCAGGTGATGGGACAAGCAACTTCGCTCTTCGCCGTGATCGCAATTTTCATTCTATCTGCAGCGGTCATGGCTTGTGTTGGAATCATCCTTGAGAGACTTGCTTACCGACCACTTCGAGAAGCGCCACGGCTATCAGCTGTCGTTTCAGCTCTCGGTGCCAGCCTGATGATCCAGAACGGCATCATGCTGATCTGGGGACCACGAATGCGGATTTTCCCCGAATTGATACCGCAGGTCTACTGGGACATTAACGGGGTGGTCCTCAGCCTGATCCAGGTCATTATTCTGGCACTCTCGCTCATCCTGATGATTGCCCTCTACCTGTTTGTTGAAAAAACCCGGATGGGTGCCGCCATTCGGGCCAGCGCCATTGATCAGGATGCTGCCCGCCTGATGGGGATCAACGTCAACAAGGTTATTGCCCTTATCTTCATTATCGGCTCATCTCTGGGTGCTGTCGGCGGTCTGTTTATCGGTCTTTATTATCGTGGCATCACTTTTAATATGGGCTGGCAATATGGTCTCTATGCTTTCATCGCCGCAATCCTTGGCGGGATTGGTAATATTCCCGGTGCGATGCTTGGCGGGATGCTCCTGGGATTATTCCAGGCATTTATTGCTGGATATGTTTCCAGCACCTGGGCTGATGCTTTTACTTTTATTCTTTTGATCCTGATCCTGATTGTCCGCCCCACCGGACTTCTCGGTGAGCGGGTTGCGGAGAAAGTCTGATGAAAAACTTAGAACGCTTCGGCTTTCCGGCCTTTATTGTTGTCATGGCGATTCTGCCTAACCTGCTTGATCCCCGCTGGCAGGCAGTTGCCATCACCTTCCTCATCTTCACCGTGGTCGCCCTCTCTCAGGATATTATTCTGGGCAAAGCGGGGATGTTCAATATGGGGCAGGCACTGTTTTTTGGGATGGGTGCCTATATTACTGCAATTCTCAACTCCCAGTATGGCTGGCCAATGCTGGCAACGATCCCGGTGGCCATCCTAATACCGGCATTGTGCGGCATTCTTCTTTCCGGACCGATTATTCATCTACGCGGCGATTATCTGCTGGTAGTCACAATCGGTTTCAATATCGTCTTTGTCCAGGTAGTACAGAACAATCTGGGTGGGATAACCGGTGGTCCAAACGGGATTTTTGGTCTCGATTCAATCAGCCTGTTTGGCACCCAA
>CAZQSG010000169.1:0-283 GCA_964595925.1 uncultured Anaerolineaceae bacterium
TGGTTTGGGGATAGATCTTTTGCGTGCAGAAATCACCTCTCTGGTCCACGGGTAATACTTGCTTCCTAATCTATTATAATTTCGCTATAAGGCATGTCGTTCAAGCACACGCGATATTTTATTTGAGATTACAGGATCATTATGGCGCAGGATGGTATTGATAATAAAAAAACGGCAGCAGATGCACCAATGAGTGAACGTGCCCGTAAAGCCAGTACACTGTCCGAAGCCTTGCCGTTCATGCAGCACTACGACGGGGCAACCGTGGCTATCAAATATGGTG
>CAZQSG010000169.1:293-3075 GCA_964595925.1 uncultured Anaerolineaceae bacterium
ATAAAAAATTTTTCAGGCAAGACCATTGTGGTGAAATATGGTGGTCATGCCATGGGTGATAAGCAGCTTTCAGAAGATTTTGCCCGTGATGTGGTTCAACTGAAACAAACCGGCGTCAACCCCATTATTGTTCATGGCGGCGGCCCCCAGATTGGCTCCATGTTGCAACGCCTTGGTATCAAAAGCACTTTTTCCGATGGTTTGCGCGTCACTGATCGCGAGACTGTTGATGTTGTTGAAATGGTGCTGGCCGGTTCCATAAACAAGGAAATCGTTGTAGCCATAAACAAAGCCGGTGGCAAAGCCGCAGGGCTTTGCGGCAAGGATGGCAATCTGGTTGTGGCAAGGAAACTGCGCCGCACCAAACGAGACCCGGGTTCAAACATCGAGCGCATACTTGAACTCGGTTTCGTTGGTGAGCCTGAAGAAATCAACCCCGATATTCTTAATGCCATTATCAGCAGTGATATTATTCCGGTCATTGCTCCGATTGGTGTTTCTAAAGATGGTGAGACCTATAATATCAATGCCGATACTGTTGCCGGTGCGCTGGCGTCAGCCCTTCATGCAAAACGGTTGCTGCTGTTGACAGATGTCGCGGGCATTCTGGATACTGATGGTGAGCTAATTGCTGAACTTGATCTTAAACAGGCACGTAATCTCCAGCGTGACGGCACTGTTTCCGGTGGCATGGTGCCCAAGCTTGAAACCTGTATTCGTGCTGTAGAAGAAGGCGTTGAGGCTGTTGTCATTCTTGATGGGCGCCTGCCTCATTCGGTGCTGCTCGAAATCTATACGGAACATGGCGTAGGCACGCGGATCGCCTAAGAAACACTCATTTCCAGGCTTTTCCCGTCCTGGATCCGGGCGCTTTCTTCCTGATCAAGAAACAGAGCCAGTTGCCATTCCATTTCACTTGCTGTGAAAGGGTATTCTTCATCTTCATTCGGAAGCACCCAGTGTTCTGCGGAAATATTACCAACCGTACTTTGAATTCTGGAGACCAGGGTAGCAGACACCCCGGCTTTCCACCCTAACGACATAATGGCTTTTGCGCTTAGAGATACAAAAATGCGGCGGGAAACAACAGCGGGAATATCTGCCAGAATTGCCAGAGCCAGAATGACCCCATCACGATCACCATGGTCTGAACGCACTCTGATGAAACTTTCTGTCAGATTGCCAATGGCATGAAGCTGTCGCAGCTTTTTCTCCACCTCGTCAAGTGATTCTACCGGTTCATCTCCACCGGCAGGATTTTCTTCCGCCAGACGCTTTTGAACTCGAAGCTCAAGATCTTCTCGTAATTCATCGTCAATATCATTGCGCCGGGATAACACTTCAATTAATGAACCGGCAACGAAACCGGCAATTTTGCGGATTGCGCCAAAAGGCAGCTTTGGTCGCATGACCAGCGGCTCATGCCATTCAGGAACATCGGTGGCACTGGAGATCAACTGATCAAGAGTGTTTTCGCGTATTTGAGCGCTGGGGTTTAAAAGCAGATGTGAAATGGCCTCAACATCGGCTGTCTCAACAATACATTCAGCCAGGGGTTCGGAGACTTCGGCACGATCAGCTATGGCGTTTAACTGGGAGGTAGAGGCGCTGTCTTGAATTATCGAGATCAGTTCATCATCATCGAGTATCGGAGAATGATGAAGAACAGGGGTGCTCACCAACTCATCAATATCACGAGCCAGTTTTTGAATGATATGCAGCGGAACTCCATCTGCTGCCTTCAGTTCTTCCGCAATGATGCGGCGAACCCTGACTTCCTCATCTTCAATGAGATGCCCCAGTATCGTGATGGCAAAAGATCTCTGATCGTCATCATCAAAAAGCTCAGAGAGACGGTGGGCAGCCTTCGCTCCAACAGCCTCACGAACTGATGGTTCAGCATCCTTCGACAAGACTTTATCTGCCTGCATCGGTGTGGAAGGATTGGCGGCAACTTTGGTGCGAATTTCTGGATTGGCATCTTCACTCAGGAAATATAACATTTCCGGATAGCTGGCTTCGTCTGATGCAAGTTTTAACAGGTTTTCAGAATCCCCTTCTTCCAGAAACTCACGCGCCTCTTCATAAGATTTTTTCGGGTCTTCAGAAGGTCTGCCCCCAGGCTTATTGATACTCTCAACCATTTATGAACCTCCAACGCCTTTTTGATCCTGCTCATCAATTGTGGCCGGGATCGCAGCCCGGGCTATACGATATCCTCCCTTGCCACTGTTTTTGGCGACATAAAGGGCTTCATCAGCCCGCGCCATGAGTTGATCCATCGTTTCTGAGACTTCGGGATTGAAAATGGATATGCCTATCGACATACCAAGGTGCTCAATACTCACCTGACCTGTCTGAGGATCAGGGGATTCCAGACCGGGGGTATTTTTGGCAATTGCAATGATATCCTGACACCCGTCAATCAGATCGTTAGCCTTCAAAATCGCTATCGATTCATCGGCTTCCTCCAGCCAGATAACAAATTCATCACCGCCAAATCGTGCAGATAAATCACTTGTGCGGCAATTGACCTTTATCAACTCTGCAACCGCCATGAGAATTTGATCTCCGCGCGCATGTCCATCCGTATCGTTGATTCCTTTAAAGTTATCGAGATCAATAAACAGGAATGCGGCTTTTCGCCCCTGACGCGTATGATGAGCCAGTCTGCGCGATGTCTCGGGAATAAAAGAGCGGCGGTTCATCAAACCGGTCAGGCCATCCGTCTGGGACAGCACTTCCAGTTCCTGCTGATGCTCGGACTGGGCAACAACCCCGG
>CAZQSG010000170.1:0-3034 GCA_964595925.1 uncultured Anaerolineaceae bacterium
GGGCGCCAGCCATCAGAATACGGCGGATGGATGGTAACTGAAGATTATGCTTCAAACAGTAATCTGCAACACGCCGCCAGATGATAGGAGAGCCAAACGAGTTTGTGACCTGATATTTCTGGAGAGTTTGCACCAGCTTTGCGGGGTCCACCTGTGCTGGATGAGTGGGGTCCATATCTGGGAAGACCTCACTGATTCCCAGAGCTGGGCCAAAGAGTGAAAAGCTGAGTAATCCAGGCAAGTCAACCTCGCCGGGTTTAATACCAATTTCATCACGCATCAACTCAAATTGAGCGCGGAATGTTCCCTGCTGGTAGATTACACCTTTGGGAATTCCTGTACTGCCAGAGGTGAAAGCAACGGCAATTTCAGTATCGTCATTCAGCAGGACTGCTTGAAATGATTTTTCCTTTTCAGGCAGCAAGGATGTAAGAGTCGGTGTGTTTAAAAATCCGCGCTTGCCAATGATGATGGGATGGGTAACTGTATTAAAGGAAGAAGGATAAAAATAACGAAGAAGGTGCGCTTTAGGAATCCCAATAAAGGCAGATGGTTCAGTATCTTCAACACAGCGCAGGTAAGCGCGGCGCTTCATGCCGGGGTCAATAACCACCGGGACCGCTCCGACTTTTAGCAGCGCAAAACAAATCGCGATCATATCAACACTGGGAGAAACGAGAATTAAAACCCGATCCCCTTTTTTAATACCATAGTTCAATATACCGTGAGCATATTGGTCACAAAGGGTATTGAGTTCTTTGAAGGTTCGCTGGGTATATTGCGCCCAGCCATCGCGATCATATCCGGTGGTAAAAACAACAGCGGGGCGATTGGGTGTTGTTTCCGCAATTTCTTCCAATGTCAGCGCAAGGTTTGAAAATCCCATCATTAATCCATTTGCTCTATTAAGAATGATGTGAGACGCGGCAAGATGCGTTCATGTGCATCTTCAATGACAAAATGTCCGGCATTCTCAAGTTCGTGGACTTCTGCTTCGGGAAAGTGTTCAATCCATCCTGCCAGGAAGGTGTCAGTGGTAAAAACGGGATCATCCACCCCCCAGAAGATAAGCATCGGTTTTTCGGTCAAAAGGTGAAGCTTGTTTTCGATTTCATTGATTGTATGACGGGTGGGATGACTGGCATTCATGGGAATATCCTGCACAAAGCGGAGGATAGCGATTCGGTCGTGCCAATTGCGATAAGGGTGCAGATAGCCAGTCCGAACAGCTTTATTGAAACGTTTGAGTTGAGAAGTGCCCATGATAAAGGTTCCCAGAAGAAAGGCATTGAAACCTCGAACCAGTATGTCTCCTAAGATTGGGAGACGAACCAGCTTGATTCCCCAATACAGAACGGGGCGAAAGAAAGCGGATGTGTTTGCTACGACAATCGCTTTAATATTGTCGGGGTGGCGGGTGGCATAACCGCTGCCGATACCACCGCCCCAATCATGCATCACCAGAGTGATATTGTGCACATCCAGATGTGCCAGGAGTTTTTCAAGGTTCTGAATATGCTGTTCGAGGGTATAGACGTAATCCTGTGGTTTATCCGAAAGTCCGCACCCAATATGATCAGGTACAATCACCCGATGGGTTTCACTGATTTTCGGGATAAGGCTGCGCCAGTAAAAGGACCAGGTGGGGTTGCCATGCACCATGACGACCACCGGTGCTTCTCGGGGGCCTTCATCAAGGTAGTGCATCTTCATACCACCAGAATCAAAATAGTATGAGGCGAAAGGATATTGCTTTAAAAGTGGTTTCATGAGGTTCCTTTGATGGGTTTTGAAAAGTTTCCGGTGTAAAAAATCACCATTGAATCCCTAAAATGAGAGAGTTAATGCCGCTGCCCACACCAAGGAGGGCAATCTTGTCTCCAGTTTTTAGAATACCGTCTGCGATGCCCTGTGCTAAACACAGCGGGGCTGCGACAGAAGCCGTGTTTCCCAGGGTTTTTAAGTTTGGGTAGTCCCTCCCATTTAATGGAAGGCCCATTGCTTTTAAAGCCTTAAGTCGTTGAGGTTCGCTCACCTGATGTGTGAATAAACGATCTATGGAATCATTTGACCAGCCTAATTCGGCTTGAAAAAGAGCCCAGGTTTTTAAAATTACTTTGGTGCCTTCCGATAATAACTTACGCGAATCTGTATGCATCCATGTGCGTTGAGCCACACACAAATCGCTATAGTTAGTGGCGCTATAATTCGCACCCCCCAGCAAGCGCTTGCCCTTTTTTGAAACTTTCTTAGAAGTGAGCACCATGCCCACCGCAGCCGATCCGAGGGTGAAGGAAGCAAGATTGTCACGGAGATCATCTTTTGTGACACCATTGTTGAGCATTTTATCCATGGTAGCCAGCTGACCTTCCTCGGGAGCTTCTGCAGCGACAACCAGGCCTACATCAATTTGACCCAACTCAATCATATTGGCTGTCATCAGCATACCAGTAATAAACCCAAGGCAGGCGTTGATCACGTCAAAATTGAGTGCGTCTGGTCTTAACCCGATTTTGTCATGCACAAATACTGCGTTGGCCGGTTCAATGTAATCGTGGCATACACCGGTGTAGACCAGGCTTTGTATGTCTTCCTTAGCAAAACCGGCGTTTTCGATTGCGCGGCGACCGGCTTCGGCAGCGCCATCTGAAGGCAGCATGCCATCACTCCACCAGCGTCTCTCCTGAATACCGGTAAGACGTTCAAATAAATGTTTGGGAGCTGATAATTTTTTATAAACAGGAGCCAGTTGTTCTTCAAGCCATTCTGTTGTGATAACACGTTCGGGAATAACATATCCCATACCTTCGATATAGACGTTTTCGAAATGCATAATCAACCTTTCAAGTTAACAACTTAGTGTAGTGACGTCTTGTTTTATGACGCAACGTGTCAATTTTTATGAGTTTCTTCTAGTTTATTAATTTCAATTATACAGAGATAAAATTCTCTTGACAAGGGATTTGCAGAGATTATCCTTTTTTCGATTATTGTGGATGAAATTCCAGACTTGGAATCAGATAGTGAATGAATC
>CAZQSG010000171.1:0-3015 GCA_964595925.1 uncultured Anaerolineaceae bacterium
GGACCCTCCCATGGGCCAATACCCATCACCCAAATGAAATCGAGAAAATTCGGAATGACTTTCCAATGGATATGAGCGGTGCACCTGGGTTTTACAAAGAACAGGCAAAAACAGAAGGGGATCCCTACCAGATTGGAATTTCCGTCGACGAATGGGGATGTGTTCGTGAAAGCATCCATGCTGGAATTATCGGTGAAGTTAAAGAACCGCTTATAAAAAACTGGAAAACTGATCTAGACAAAGTAATCCCACCAGCAGCTTGGTTGACAATCACCAAAGAGAAAATCAACGAGTTTTGTGCAAATTCAGACCAATTCATCACCGGGGGTTCCTGCCCCAAACCCTTCGAGCGCCTTCAATATATTCGAGGTTCTGAAAACCTCTATATCGATCTGGCTGAACAACCAGAAGAACTTTTTATCTTAATCGATCGCATGCATCAATTTTATATGAAGCAAACTGAACTCTGGTGTCAAACAGATGTGGACGCAATCAATTTGATGGATGACTGGGGAGCACAGGATAAATTATTAATTTCGCCTCGCATGTGGCGCAAAATCTTCAAACCCCTTTATCGAGATTACTGTGATCTTGCCCACAGTTATGGAAAATATGTATTCATGCACTCCGATGGACACATCGCTGCAATCTATCCTGATTTAATTGAAATTGGTGTCAATGCTGTCAACTCTCAGCTCTTTGTCATGGACATCGATGAATTGGGTAAATCATTTGGAAGCAAGATCACTTTCTGGGGAGAGATGGATCGGCAGCACTTGCTCCCCCATGGTTCGATTCAGGATATTCAGGATGCCGTGAAATGGGTTTTTGATAAATGTTATCACAACGGCGGTGTTATCGCTCAATGTGAATTCGGCCCGGGCGCCAAACCAGAAAATGTGCATGCTTTATACGAAGCCTGGGATAATATCATCTTATAAGCAATCTCGCATTCTAACAGGTATTTTATAATATATTATTAATATTTTTCTTCAATATCTCGTATGAACCAGCATTATAATTTTTAAGACAATTCCCATTTTAGCGGTTATATTAAATTCAAAATTTGACTCTCCGCAGGAGAAAACGTGAGGTTTTTATTATGAAGACTGAAATCACTGCTGCACTTGTTATCTTTGGCGCATCCGGTGACCTGGCACAACGGAAGTTGATTCCATCGCTTTACAAATTATTTCAAAAAAAACGACTGCCAGATACACTTGATGTAATTGGATTTGCTCGCCGGCCATATACTGATGAAACTTTTCGCCAACATTTAAAAGAAAGCATCCTGTCTAATTCCCCTGAACAATTTGAAGAATCTTCATGGGAAGAATTTTCTAATCGGGTTCATTACTTTCAGGGCAACCTTACCAATTCAGATGATTTTGATAAGCTGAATATCTACCTGAAAAATAATTACTGCACCTCCTGTAATCATTATTACTACCTTGCAACCGCACCTGAATTTTTTGAACCTATCATTGGTTATCTGAGCAAATGCGGCCTCTCTTCCGAAGGTGAGAGTGAGAATAAAGTAATCATCGAGAAGCCCTTTGGCACCGACCTAAAATCAGCTCAGAAATTAAATGAATTTGTCCACACTTGCTTCAACGAAGATCAAATTTATCGAATTGATCACTATTTAGGAAAAGAAACAGCCCAAAATATCTTGTTCTTCCGCTTCTCCAATACATTCTTTGAACCCGTTTGGAACCGAAATTACATTGACCACGTCCAGATCACTGTAGCTGAATCTGTTGATGTCGGCCTTCGTGCTGGCTATTATGATACCGCAGGGATATTGCGAGATATGTTTCAGAATCACCTCTTCCAACTGGTAACACTGACAGCCATGGAACCCCCATCCTCCTTCAATGCTGCATCTCTTCGCAACGAGAAAATGAAAGTATTGCAGGCCATTCGCCCAATTGATCTCAACGATGTCATTCTCGGACAATATGATGGTTATTGCCAGGAAGATGGTGTGGCTTCTGACTCTAAGATCCCCACCTACGCTGCAATGAAACTTTTTATTGACAACTGGCGCTGGCAAGGAGTACCGTTTTATCTTAGATCTGGTAAAGCACTGTCGAAAAAAACATCAGAAATTACCATTTACTTCCGTAAACCGCCGCATAATATGTTTAATTTCATGGGTGACTTCCAGAGCTCGCCTAATACATTATCAATTATTATCCAACCGAATGAAGGCATCCGCCTTAGTTTTGAAACGAAACAGCCTGATTCTTATCAAAGCACTCAAACTGTGAATATGAACTTCTATTATCGTGACCATTTTGGAGATGAACCACTACCCGATGCCTACGAGCGTCTCTTGCTGGATGCTCTCCATCAAGATGCCTCCCTCTTTGCTCGGGTTGATGAAATTGAACAGGCGTGGAAGTTAATCGATCCTGTCATTCAATACTCAGAAGACCCGAAATCTCCAGTTCCCTTACAATACACCAAAGGAACCTGGGGGCCGAAGAAAGCTCTCGATCTTATTGAACCAAACGGCGGCTGCTGGTTTATTACTCAGGAAACAGGAGGAATTTGCACCATCTAGCCTTTCAATATGTAAAATTTCATCGATTGCATTTGAGTTAAGTTATACTGAAACTCAGGCTTATTAATAAATCTAAGTTTGTTTTTTTACCTGGCATCAAATTGTCGTCATTACAAGGAGAGCTTTCATTAAATGGCTATTCCAAAAACAACTGGTATCATGATTCTTGACCTGAAAAACCTTGAAAAGGTCTATCCACCCCCACTATTTAATCAATTAGAAGAATACATTCAATTTGTTTCTTCCCCGCTAAACAGCCAGATGGTTTTAGATCAACCTGAGATTCTTCGAGAGGTTGAGGTTATTTTTTCATCCTGGGGTATGGTAAAGCTAGATACGGAATTGTTAGAATTTGCTCCCAACCTCAAGGCTGTTTTCTACGGTGCGGGTTCGATTCGCTATTTTACCTCATCTGCCTTTTGGAAACGCGAAATTAAAGTAAGTAG
>CAZQSG010000172.1:0-2984 GCA_964595925.1 uncultured Anaerolineaceae bacterium
TTCCTTTGCTTCTTTCTCTCATGATTATCCTTACCTGGGCGTCTGTTGTTGTCATGGCTCCTCCCTCTTTGGAGAGAAGTTTAACGCCTTTTCTTGTGGGGATTTCTAATTGTCATCATGAGTAATTCTAATTGTCATTACGCGCTGGTCGTGATGATGACATGATTCAGCTGGTCAAGGCTGCCCCGCGGGGTGGTCTTGCCAACATCATCCGCGAGACAATGCGCACAGGAATCCACAGAAATGATGAAGAACTCTATGAAGAAGCAGAAGTTGAGATGGATCTCTCAGACTGGGGTTTTGAAATATGAGTGTTACAGGTCACCCTATTTGTTACAAACAACGAATTAAACATGGAGCAAACCTATGAGTGTAAAAGCAATGGCAATAGTATGGGGAGCTGACCTATCAAGAGCAGAGAAGTTCATCCTTCTCGCTATGGCTGATCATGCAGACCATAATGGCGAAAACATCTATCCTGCCTTGAGTACAATCGCATGGAAAACAGGCTACACCAATCGAGCGGTAGTCGATATTGTAGGTCGCCTGCGTGAGATGGCGTGTTGGAAAAAGTTGGCACATATCACAATAACGTTATTAGCTATCGAATGGTCTTCGAAAAGCTAAAACCACGTCCGCCCTATTCAGGTAAAAACCATCTTTCAAGGGGTGAAGATTTTGCACACCTTGAGAACATAAGAACAGGTGATGAAACTGCAAGCAGTGAAAATTTTTCACCCCCTGAGAACATAAGCTGTCTTTATTTTACCTTAGCTTGTGGTCTCGTTTCTGGGGTTCATTATATGCTGCGATCTGTCCGAATATTACTGTGAAGGTGAGTGTGGTCAACAATGGTTGAATTAAAAACCATAACGGACCTAAAATGGTTTGTTTATAATAGGATACAAAATCTCGGCGAACAAACAACATCACCAGGTCTCGATATCGCTAAACCTCACCTAATCGCAAACCCCACCAGGAGCGCTTTGGCTCGATGATCAGATCCCAATCATCATCGTCTTCTATCGTTTGAATTGTCTCTTCGATTGCTTTCTCTATTTCTACTTAATTTCCCTAATTGAACTTATCTAGTGATGACTCTCATTAAAATGCTTCATGGGTGCTTTGCCCACAGCAAATACATTGAAACCGATTTTATATAGTGCTTGATGATCCAAAATATTACGTCCATCAAAAATAAACGGCGGATGAACCATTGATTCGCATATTTTATGATAATCCAACTCAGCAAACTCTGGCCATTCGGTCAATAATGCGATCGCATGGGCCCCTTTTGCTGCTTCATAGGGATCAGTCACATATTCAATTCGATCTCCCAACTCACCTAAATCTTTTCGGGCATTATCCAGCGCATACGGATCACACAAGGTAATTTCAGCGTGTTCTTCCAATAAACCTCGGCAAACCGCCAGTGCAGGGCTTTCTCTTGTATCGCTGGTATGGGCTTTGAAAGCAGCACCAAAGACAGCAATTTTCTTTCCAGCCAGAGTATTGAACATTCCGGAAACCATATTCTGCACAAAGCGGGCTTCCTGGTACTCATTCATGAGAATAACCTGTTCCCAGTAGGCAGCAACTTCATGGAGGCCATTCTGTTCGCACAAGTAAACCAGATTGAGAATATCTTTCTTGAAACAGGATCCACCAAAACCAACACCGGCTTTCAAGAATCGATCTCCAATGCGGTTATCCATTCCAATTGCACGAGCCACTTCTTCAACATCAGCTTCCGTTTTCTCACACAATGCCGAAATGGCATTAATGGAGGAGATACGTTGCGCCAGGAATGCATTTGCTGTCAGTTTTGATAATTCGCTCGACCATAAATTTGTGGTCAGGATCTTCTCTCGTGGCACCCAGCAAGCAAATATTTCAACCAATTCTTTAACTGCTTTTTGTGCTGTTTCTGTATTTCGGCCACCTATCAGCACCCGATCTGGATTCTCAAGGTCGCGAATGGCAGTTCCTTCTGCCAAAAATTCTGGATTCGAAAGCACGTCAAAGTGCAACCCCTTCGAATTGGAATTGAGGATGTATTCCATTGCTTCTGCGGTTCGCACAGGTAATGTGCTTTTCTCAACAATTATTTTGGGTGATGACGAACATTCGACAATTTGTCGGGCTGTTTTTTCCCAATACTGCAAATCAGCTGCCTGTCCGGCTCCTTGACCAAATGTTTTTGTGGGCGTATTCACGCTTACAAAGATAATATCGGCTTCTGTGATATTTTTTTCAATTTCTGTGGAGAAAAATAGGTTCTTTCCACGAGATGATTTTACAACCTCATTCAACCCTGGTTCATAAATCGGCAGATTATCAGAATTCCATTCTTCAATCCGTTTCTGATTAATATCAACAACCACAATCCGATGCTGCGGGCAATGTTGGGCGATCACGGCCATAGTAGGCCCGCCAACATAACCAGCGCCAATGCAAAGAATATTTGTCATTTTATTATTTTTCTCCATTTTGGAATTTCATTATCTATCTGAGCCATTAGATTCAAAGCTCCACCCTTCCGACAAATGTCAGACCATAACACCTTATTATAGATTATCAGGAAAATATCTGTATTACCAGAATGTTCTGATAAGTATGTATTTGCAATTGAGATTATATAACAGAAAGGGGCTTCAGGCGGGATTCCTCTCTCTAAAACTGAGGCTTTATTTTTACCCCTCCTCTAACCTGGTTCATTCTATCCACTACCAGTAATAATGTCAAGATGGTTAACTTCTTTTAATCATTCGCCCGACAAAAGCCTTTTTCGAATTGGCATCCTGCTGAATATGGTGCCAGGAATTTACCAGATAAAGTTGATACATCTACAAATTATGGCAACCTTCTGTAACAATTAATAATTAATTCGTCGCTAGGGATGGCTATCCGCCTACCCGAATGGAATGTCTGAGACACCCGCGCCTGACATTTCTGCAAACAGAGATATATTCTCTGTGCAGAAG
>CAZQSG010000173.1:0-2976 GCA_964595925.1 uncultured Anaerolineaceae bacterium
TAGTCTTGAAATTGATGACGCAGTAAAACAACTACGCGCTCTGCCTTTTGAAGAAATTGGCGGCGGCTTTGCCCGCCTGGATCATCATCGCAGTTTGCGTTGTGGTTTCCCCGAAGTAGTTTTTGGTCAGGGGAAAAGCCCGGACCATCTTATTCAAATAATTCATCAATTAAACGAAAAATCAGACAAAGTCCTCGTTACTCGTCTTCAACCTGATGTTTATGAGCAAATAAAAGATTCTCTGCCTGAAGATGGGACATACGACTCAAATTCTCGGATATATTGCATTAACCGCGCCAATGAACCCTCTCTCTCGGGTGTTTTGGTGCTCTCAGCAGGAACTTCTGATGTTCCCGTGGCGGAAGAAGCTGCTCAAACAGCAGAATTATCTGGCAATGAAGTTCAACGCATCTACGATGTCGGTGTGGCTGGCCTGCACCGCCTTTTAGCTTACACACCTGATTTGCAGAAGGCAACTGTCATCATCGTTGTCGCGGGAATGGACGGCGCCTTACCGAGTGTTGTCGCAGGTTTGGTGAATGTACCTGTTATCGCGGTGCCCACCTCCATCGGATACGGCGCAAGCCTGGGTGGCATTGCCGCTCTCCTTTCTATGTTAAATTCTTGTTCCAGTGGTATCTCGGTTGTCAACATAGACAACGGTTTTGGCGCGGGTTATCTGGCCAGCATCATCAATCATCAGAGTATCCATTAATCATGAGTTCTACAAAAATGATCAACAAAATTACAGAGCAGCTTGACGGTGAAGAAAAAATACACTGGCAGAATTTAATTACCACACTCAGAAGGTTAAATCACGTTGTTGTTGCCTTCTCCGGTGGAATCGACAGTGCTTTCCTTGCCGTGGCTGCCTGGCTGGCGTTGCAGGACAAGATGCTGGCCATCACACTCCATTCCCCTATTCATATCGATGAAGACGATAACGCTGCGAAAGCTGTAGCTTCACAGTTCGGTTTCCCTTTCAAAACTATATTCTATAATGATCTGGAGTCCAGCCTTTTCACAGATAACCCAATAAACCGCTGTTATCACTGTAAGTTGGCGCGCTTTTCCAAACTTAAAGAATTTGCCATTCAACAGGGCTACCCCGTCGTCATCGAAGGCTCAAATGCGGATGATCTGAAAGACTATCGCCCCGGCGCAAAAGCCTCCAAAGAGCTCGAAGTCCGCAGTCCGCTTCAGGAAGTTGGTTATACAAAAGCCAAAATCAGGAAGGTCAGTCGAATGTTGGGTATCTCAGTATGGGACCGCCCCAGCTCTCCATGCCTGGCAACACGCATCCCATTTGGCACGCCTATCAAATTAGAAGATTTACAGACAGTTGCCAAAGCAGAAGAATTTCTTAAATCAAATGGTTTTATTAACGTTCGAGTCAGATATCAGGCACCCGTCGCACGCATTGAAGTTCACCCTGACCAGATTGAACGGCTGGTGCAACAACGGAACCCTATCATCAACCACTTCCAAACCCTGGGCATTCAACGAGTGCTCCTTGATCTCGAAGGGTATCGATCTGGTAAATTAAACGAAGAGGTGAAAAAATGAAAGTTGCTTATTGTGATTGTTTTTCAGGTATCAGCGGAGATATGTTTCTTGGCTCATTGATTGATGCAGGACTGCCATTAGAAGTACTCAAAAAAGAACTCTCTAAGCTGAATCTGCCCGATAATTATCATCTTCATGTTGAATCCGTAAAGCAGGGTGCTCTTTTCGCTAAAAGTTTCTCAGTACACGGCGATACCCATGAAATGAATGCAGATAACGGTCATATTCATTCCAACGATTCCAAACAAGAGCATAACTCCCATCATGAACACGACCATGAGCATCATCATCATGAGCACCAACGATCCTATCAGGATATTGCTGATTTGATCGAGAAAAGCGATTTAAAGCCTGCTGTGAAAGAAACATCCATTCACATTTTCCACACCCTGGCCGAGAGTGAAGCAAAGATGCATGGAACCACAGTCGAAAAAGTTCACTTCCACGAAGTTGGCGCTCTCGATTCAATCATTGATATTATCGGAGCTGCAATCGGCCTCGACTATCTTGGTATTGACCATTTATACGCCAGCAGCCTGCCTTATGGTGAAGGGCATATACATACTCAACACGGATTGCTGCCCATCCCCGCACCTGCCACACTGGATCTATTAACCCGTGCCAGTGCCTCACTGCGTTCAAATCCATCCGATAAAGAACTCGTCACCCCCACAGGCGCAGCTATTCTGGCAGCCCTGGCTACATTCGAGCGGCCTGACATACGTCTCAGCAAGGTCGGTATCGGATCAGGGAAACGCCAGCTGCCATGGGCAAACATCTTTCGCCTGATCATCGGTGAAACTGAATCTCCTCATACTCACCAACCCTTAGTCGTGATCGAAACTAATATTGATGACATGAATCCTCAGATTTTCGGAATCCTGATGGAAAAGCTTTTCAAAGCTGGTGCACTTGATGTCTTTGCAGCGCCGATTTATATGAAAAAGAACCGTCCAGCGACTAAGTTTTCGATCATCGCAAAAAAGCAGGATGAAAGCCATCTGGCAGAATTGATGCTGCGGGAATCCACCACTTTTGGTCTGCGGGTTTACCCCATTTACCGTTATAAAGCTGAGCGCACCTTCGAAACTGTAGAAACACCCTATGGCCCTGTCACAGTCAAAATCAAACTTCTTGATGGTGAACGTCTCTTCAGCGCCCCAGAATTTGATGACATCAAACGTATCGCGGATGAGCAGAACGTCCCCTTTATGACGGTCTGGCAGGCCGCTTTGGAGGGTTAGCCTCCTAGAGAAAACTGTCCCCTGTTATGAAAAAATTAAACATCCGAATTTGACATAATGAATTCAATCAAAATCGGATGTTTTTTATGTTGCAGAAAACTTTATTAAAACTTAAACTCCCAGGTTGGTTGTCCTTCAACATCTGTCTCAAGAACAAACAAACTCC
>CAZQSG010000174.1:0-2889 GCA_964595925.1 uncultured Anaerolineaceae bacterium
GAACCAGAGCTTGAAAAATTTTCAATTTAAAATTATTACTGTATTTCGAGTGCCTAAAAACCAATTCCCAACTACAATCAGTAGTGAAAGAATCAATCATCAAGAAACTAACCAGGTGTAAATTTATGAAGCCACAAATCCCTCCATTCGAGACATTATTTTCACCCAATCAGCAGCAGCAATGGCAGACCGATGTTCACTTTCAGGACTTAGAAGGCACTCTTCCCCCATCGGAAACTTTTCCTGATACCGCAAAAGAATCGTATGATGCATTGGGAAAAAAGCCAAAATCAAAGAAATTAACCACTGTTCTGGAACGTTATATTAAAACCTGTGTTCCGGCCCCATATAAAACTGCTGGAAAGTATTGGTCCTGTGTTGTGCTGCCCGAAGTCTCCGCGAAGAAAAATCCTGTCTACACACGGCTATACGCGGGTGAGGTTGAAGTGCTGACCGCCTATTTCGATCTGATGCGCAACACGCTCAACTTCTCTTTCCATGCCGCAACATCACCATTGAAGGAACGTTCTTTTCGCCAACGATTGAAGCACAGATTCCGCTTCACCTCAATGCGCCTCACAAACCACCAATATCAAGCAGGTGGTGATGATCAACTTCATTTCGCTCTTTCGAACGTGGGAGAAACCAGCCGCCTGTTAGAAGAAACTACTTTCCTCAAAGCGATTCGAGCCTTCAATCTGCGCATGATGCAGCAAAGTCCAGCCAATCACCGTGAGCAGCATAATGACTGGCTGATTCAACATATTCAGACTAAATAATCCAGTTTTCCGCTGTAAAGGAAATCATAATCAACTGCCAGCTTCACCTGCTGACCCGAATCGGATGTAAAGGTTATTTCTCCATCACCAAAAGAGATATCCTGCACACGGTTAAAACCTTCAGGAATCCGCGCTACACCCTCTATATAATTCACGTCAAAGGGGGTTTCAACAGTAAGCGTATGCCTTGTTGGAAGGCCGTTTTCTGCCATCACCTGTTCAACAGCTTGAATTCCTTTTCCCTCACCCAGATAAGCACATACGTCTTCCAATCCAATGCAGCAGTTTCTTCCACTCCACGGGCTGCCATGCCGTCCGCGGTTTTCCATCCACATCACCATCGAAGGAAGAACGCGCGGGTCTTTTAGGGAAAACCATAGAAACTGGTTTTCAGCGTCCACAGCCGCAGTCCAGGCTGGTGTTTTTGTAGGGTCATAGAACACCTGCACAAGATCAACAAAGCCTTCCCGAGCCGGAAAAACTGAACAATCTGTTGTCTCAGGATTTTTCCACTTTGTAGGAACCTGTGTGAGATTGTTAAACGTCTGCCCGGGCTGCAGAGCGCTGTAAGCGCTACCCGCATAGGGCGCTCCGCTATCTGGATAAGTCATGCCGATCAATAACGGAGAAGTTGAAATCTGCCAGCCATGCTCCCCAGAAAGCGTGGCATGATGCCCCATCGTCATTTCACCCACAAATTGATGGATGCGATCCTGTATATATAACACAGTTTGATTCTCTTTGATCGCAATTCGTTTCTCCACCTTGCCCGGCCGGCAATGTGTTTCCAGAGAAATTTGCAATGTCGAAATACCGTCCTCATGGGATTCAGAATCAAACTGCCAGACAGCGGTTGCGGTTTCACCGTGCAGCGGATGTCCTTCATCTGAAAAAGGGCTGTCCTCACCAAAAGGCATACAGAAAAAATCACCTCGCAAAGGAGCTTCAACCGCATTCACAAAAGACAGATTTTCAGCGTGCCATGGGTTGATAAAGTAAGGACGGAGCGGTTCTGGGGATTTGCGGTCAAACACCACCGGGGCCATATGACCGCCCAATTTTGCTACATACACCATAACTGTTTCATTCCCCAACACCCATGATGGTTGATTAGCAATGATGACCTCTTTCTTCATACTCATTTCCTTTCAATTTTTATTATTTTTTACTTGTCTTCAAATGGGAAAATCAATCTGGTTGATTTGCCTTTCATCCGAAAATTTACAGTTCAAACATACTCCAGCACAGAGCCGCTTCCAATTTCTTCGAGATTCAGCACACTCCCCAGAGCCACTTTCGATCGCAAGTCAGTACAGTGGCAAGCGTGCAATACGTCTAAATCCAGGTGAGAGAGAAAGTCTACCGTCCCATGCAACCGTTCATCTGATGGATTCAAAAGGTGAAAACCACCCACAATGTCCCTGATGGCATCAATGCCGGTTAACTCCTGAGCATATTGCACGATATTGCAGATGCCTGCATGGGAACAGCCGGTAACGATGACCAGACTATCACCGACCCTGGCTGCCAGCGCACTGTCTTCCATCAAAAAATCGGGTCCTTTGGGAGTGTAACCTAATTGAACAGGTTTTTCAAAGGATGTTTTTCGTGGAACCTCGCCCAAAAAAAGTAGATTCTCCGTAATCCACACCGGCTCTGTACTCAACTGAAGATCAAACAAGTTCTCCAGACTTTGCATTGAAAGCAAATTGCCTGCTTCCCGCGGACCGGGGTCAAAAGTTTTGCTCAATAAACTATCAGGGTGCGTGATCAAGGCAGCTTTGTGGCGTTCTTCAGCCTTCTCGTTCATTTTGAAATCATGCTCCGCATACAGCCGTGCCAGCGGAATCAACCCCCAGGTATGGTCAATGTGTCCATGCGACAGAACGACCGTATCAGTCTCAATCAGATCAATACCCATCTTCTTCGCATTTTGCAGAAATGCATTTGAATAACCGGTATCAAAAAGAATCTTCTGTCCATCGATTCCAATCCATGCGGAAAACCCCGGCTCGCCCAAATAATATTGGTCAATGATCGTATTATTATCCAGTAATATACTCAGTTTCATCCAGCCACCTCCAATTCTATCTACGTTATACAACAAATC
>CAZQSG010000175.1:0-2836 GCA_964595925.1 uncultured Anaerolineaceae bacterium
CAACATGCGGCACCCGCCTGGAGATTGATGCGGAACGCTGTAGTGTTTGTGGACGAAGTTTTCATGATCAAACTGATGTCAAAGAAAAAAAGAAGAAAGAGCGAGAAGTTCGAGGTCAAAAAATGCCCGAAGTTACGCTCAGTTTGCCTGTGGCGATCGGTTTGTTATTGTTGGTGTTTTTAATCGGGGCCGGATTATTTTTTCTATTCCTGCGAGAAAGTGATGCGATTGTTGAGCCAACTATCACGGTTACGCCATCAGAAACGCCAACCATAACAGTGACAGCTACAAGCACCTCAACATCTACTCCTATGCCGACTTTTACCCCGCTTCCCCCAATTGATTATGAGGTTCAAAGTTTAGATACCTGTTCATCAATTGCCTATTTGTTTGACGTTTCGGTGAAGAGTATTGTTTTAGCAAACAACCTGCCTGCTGAGTGTAATACTCTGCGGCTAGGGCAGGTTTTACAGATTCCACAACCTACGCCAACACCCTCTCCGATGCCGACAAGCACCTTAAGCGCGATTGAAGCTACAGACGCGGCCTGCGAGAAGATAGTTTACACCGTCGAATCTGGTGACACACTCAGTCGAATCGCTGATCTTTATGATGTCAGCATTGAAACAATCAAGTCTTACAATGCCTTGCCTTCTGATTCAGTTTTTCAGGGTCAGGTGCTGAAAATACCACTTTGTGAACGGCTTCCAACTCCAGGACCGACCCCTACCCCGACATTACCACCTCCTTATTATTCTCCTCAATTGCTGCTTCCTCCTGATGGTGAAGCTTTTATGAGGATGACGGATGTGATTACGTTGCAGTGGGAAAGTGTCGGAACACTGCGTGTTAATGAGTCCTATGCGATCATGATTGTGGATGTAACTTCGGATGGTGATGTGAAACTCACAGACTATGTTTCAGACACAAAATTTATTGTTCCTGAGAGCATGCGCCCGAAGGATACTATCCCTCACATTTTCCGTTGGTGGGTGGTCCCTGTACGGCAGGTAGGCTCAACGACTGAGGGAGAACCCATCTGGGACGCAGCAGGTATTCTCAGTGATGAGTATGTCTTCAGTTGGTGGGGAGCTGGAGAGTAGACCAGATAAAAAAAGCATTGAATCCGATTTCGAATGAATCATTTCATTTGGAATCGGATTTTTTATTATGACCTGAATTCAAGTGGTAACTACGGTAGACTGGTTTTATCAATATGAGGAATAAAATCAGGGGAGGTATTTATTCGACCGCAGTATTTCAATGACGTCGAAAGCGCCGTTTTGCTGGGGGTGGCTTCTGGCGGAAAGTGCAAATATCTGTGGTAGCATCTCAAGCCATTCTTCTGAGCGGTATTGTTCTTCGGAAATTTCGATGGAAGGAATATTGGATTTGATAAAGTCTGCTAATGGTCTGGTTTCGCGGGAACGGGAGCGGCTGATAAAGCCGAAAGGAATTCCAGCATGGAAAACCTCAGCAACGGTACTGTACCCGGCCTTGCCGACGATAAAGTCAGCGGCTTGAATGAGGTCCGGATGATAGAAATCTGAATGGTGGGGCAGGTAGATCAGATTCTCTGAACGTTTAAATTTTTCATTTCCATTGGGGATAATGAATAGATAATCCTGATAGGCTTGCAGTTTTTGCGCAGAAGTGAATTCTTCCTGGATGCCGCCCATGGACATGAGGACTAATTTTTGAGATTCAATGATTCCCAGACGCTTTCGAGTTGCTTTTCGATCTGCAAATGGCTGTCTCGCGATGGGGGATGTTATGTGGTAGGCGTTATTGATACGTTCACATAGAGGTTCGGTTTGAATTCGTAAATCTGCCCGGGGGTAAATGGAGCTGAGGTAAGCAGAAAACTCTTTGAACTGCGCATAGGCATTGATGAAAGGCTCATAAATCCAATCCCATGTGAAGTTTTCAATCAAAACGGATGGGATGCCGGCTTGTTTGGCAGCAAGAATTCCAATTGCAGCGATGTCGCAGATCACCAGGTTTACTTTGTTTGAATGTAATTCTGCTGAGATTTTATCAAGAACAATCGGATGAATTGGATACATTTTTTCTAATTCTTTAAGAGTGGTTTCAAAATCTTCAATGAATGGTGTTTTTTGAACGACACCTACGTCACACTGGAGGGGGATTGTTTTCACCCGCAAATGCGCTTCTTGAAAGAACCATTTTGGGATGGTGGAAAAGACAATAAATTCAGAGTCGGGAACCTGTTGAGCTAGGGCCTGCATGAGACCTGTTGCCCGGGAGGCGTGGCCAAAGCCATGGGGGGTGATAAAGAATGCAATTGTCTGTGTCATGCTCCAACTCTCTTATACAGGTGTCAGGATATTATTATCAACGGGGTAAAATCACTAGGATTTTTAGTTTCGATTTTGAGATACAATTAGGCCTTATTTAATATTGTAGTCTAATTCTAAATCAGGGATTGGTATTCATGGAACATATTGAGAAAATATCGAAAGATTTATCATTGCAAAAGCGCCATATCCAGGCTGTAGTTGAAATGTTAGATGAAGGAAATACGATCCCATTTATCGCCCGCTATCGGAAAGAAAAAACGGGAACGATGGATGAAGTGCAGTTGAGGAATGTCTCTGATTTACTGGCCCATCTTAGGGCTATGGATGAAAGACGAACGACAATTCTGAAAACTATCGCCAAGCAAGAAAAATTAACGCCAGAATTGAAGAAAGGGATCAATGCTGCGCAGACACTGACTCAATTGGAAGACCTTTATCTGCCTTATCGTCCGAAACGACGTACACGGGCCAGTATTGCAAAGGAAAAGGGTTTGCAGGGGTTGGCGGAGATTATT
>CAZQSG010000176.1:0-1116 GCA_964595925.1 uncultured Anaerolineaceae bacterium
TTATCAGTGCTTTCTTTTCATCTGTTTATAACTGGCGTACTTTCTTCTTGATTTTCTCCAGTGAAGATTACGTGGAAATGGCCAAAGCCAAAGGCCTGACAGACCGCATGGTGCAGCGCCGATATATTTTGCGGCCCACCCTTCCTACGATTATCACCTCTTTTAGTTTAATGTTGATTGCTTCCTGGACTGGAGCAATTATCACAGAGACTGTTTTTGTGTGGCCAGGACTTGGGCGTACGATTTACCAGGCAATTGGCTTTAAAGATACAGCAGTGATTGTTGGTACAACAATTATTTATGCGTATTTGTTAGCTATCACTGTCTTCTTGTTAGATTTCGTTTATGCGCTGGTTGATCCCCGGGTGAAACTGGGCGGCAGCAGCAGTCGAGGGAGTTAACCATGAGAGCATTACGACGATCCCTGGGTGAAATATTCAAATACCCAACGGCTGTAATTGGCCTGATTATGATTCTGATCCTGATAACGGTTGCAATTTATGTTGTGGTTACTATCCCTGTTGAAGAAGCAAAGGCACTTTGGCGTGGGAGCGAAGAAACAACGTATCGCAATCCCCGAAACGCTCCACCTGCCTGGACTAATCTGTTTTCTGATGTGAAGAAACCAGCGTCTTTGTCCATAATTTCGGATGATGAAAGCGATGAACGGCTTACCGTCACTTTGGGCGAAACGAAGGACGGAAACCCGGACAATGTTTATCTCTATACAATTGACTATCAGTATGACCTGTTTCCTCAGGAACTGGCCATGTATTTTACGTCCATTTATCATGAAAAGAACCCGTTTATTTCTTTGATCTGGCATAAACCGGATGGTACAGAAATACGTATAGGTGATTTTGGTGTTCAAACTGCCCAAACCTACCGTTTTTCTCAAGACGACAAATTGCAACGCCGCTTAAGGACCGACAATGTTATTGAAGCATTATTTGCAGATCCTGAATCTGATCCTGAAAATCCGACTGTATTAAAAGGTACTTATCAGCTTGAATTACTGGTATTAGGCTTTGAGCCCGATACTCAGGTAACAGCAGAATTGGTGATGCATGGCCTGGTACACGGTTGGGCAGGTACCGATGATATGCGGCGCGATAT
>CAZQSG010000176.1:1216-2772 GCA_964595925.1 uncultured Anaerolineaceae bacterium
TGATGCATGGCCTGGTACACGGTTGGGCAGGTACCGATGATATGCGGCGCGATATTTCACTGGCGCTGTTATGGGGAACCCCAATTGCATTAGTGTTTGGTCTGGTTGCTTCTGTTGGCACCTCTGTGTTGACGATGGTTATTGCAGCAGTTGGCGTATGGTATGGTGGGATTATTGATGCCCTGATCCAGCGCATTACTGAAATCAACATGGTGCTGCCATTCCTCTCAATTCTGATTATGATTGGCACCTTTTATTCCAAGAGCATCTGGACGATCCTGGGTGCTACTATTCTTTTGAGCATATTTACGGGGGGGATTAAGAATTACCGCGCAATTTTCATGCAGGTGAAAGAATCTACCTACATTGAGGCGGCACAAACGTATGGCGCAAAAGATGGCCGCATCATCTTATTATACCTGATCCCGCGCGTTATTCCAATGCTGATCCCCGGTTTGGTGCTTGGTGTTCCGACATTTGTGTTCCTTGAAGCCTCTCTGGCGGTTTTAGGACTGGGTGATCCAGTGTTGCCCACCTGGGGCAAGTTGATTAATGACGCAGGTGTTGCTTCGCTTTATAATGGCTATTATTACTGGATGTTGGAACCTATGGTTTTATTGATATTCACCGGTTCTGCCTTTGCAATGCTGGGCTTCTCCCTTGATAAAATCTTCAATCCAAGATTGCGAGGTCAATAAAGAATTATGACAAACAATGAAAAAGAACTGCTTTTAAATATAAAAGATTTGCATCTGTATTTTAAAACGGAAATTGGCGATGTTCAGGCTGTAGACGGCGTAAATTTAGTTTTGCATAAAAACGAAGCCATTGTTGTTTTGGGTGAATCAGGCTGTGGTAAGACCTCCTTTATGAAAGCGGTGATGCGTCTTTTACCCCGCAACCTTGCCAGGTATGATGGTGTTGTTGAATTAGACGGCATTGATATAATGCAATATGATGATGAAGAATATCGTCGTAAGGTGCGTTGGATGCAGATGTCGATGGTGCCTCAGGCTGCAATGACTTCTCTCAATCCGGTGTTAAAGGTTGGCGATCAGGTCGCTGAACCGATGATCATTCTTGAAGGTGTTAAGAAAGCTGAAGCGTATGAGCGTGCTGCAGAGATGTTCAAGAATGTGGGTGTTCCGGTCGATTTCTTGAAGCGTTATGCCTTTGAATTGAGTGGCGGCATGCGGCAGCGTGTTGCGATCGCGATGTCTTTGGTGACGAAACCCAAGATGGTTTTCTTAGATGAGCCTACTTCGGCGTTGGATGTGCTCACGCAAGCGAATATTTTCAACTTGCTGAAACATATTAAGGCTGAAACGCAGATAAGTTTTATTCTGATCACTCATGACATCGCAACATCTTCTGAGTTAGCGGACCGTGTAGCTGTGATGTATGCCGGTCATATTGTGGAATTGAGTGATGCAGATTTATTCTTTGAAGAACCGCTGCACCCGTATTCCAAAAAACTGATGGCCAGTGTGCCTCGTCTGCACGGCACCGAAGATTTGGAATTTATTGTTGGAAAGCCGCCAAGTTTGATTCATTTG
>CAZQSG010000177.1:0-2759 GCA_964595925.1 uncultured Anaerolineaceae bacterium
TCGCTGTGGCTTTCAACACCGGCCAAATTAAGACCGGTGCTCCCTGCCGCTCTGACCGCGTTGCAAAATATAACCAGTTGCTGCGTATTGAACATGAATTGGGTTCTATGGGTGCATATGCTGGAAAAAGTATTTTGAAGTAAGTTACAACAAAATTTAAATTTTATGAAAAATCCAGGAATTTTTCAATTCCTGGATTTTTTCTTTTACCAAGAACTATTTCTATTTGTTGCGAGGCATCATGGTACAATAAATTCAGAGTAGCAGTTCGGATATTTGGAGTTTTGAATATGAAGGTCACAGCTAAAGAAGAAGCAGGAATGCTGGTGATGGGGTACCTGGCACAGTTGGAGAAAGATGGCCCGGTTTCATTAAAGAAAATCGCCGAGGAAAGCGATATTTCATTGGCGTATCTTGAGAAGGTGGTTCCGTCGCTGCGTAAGGCTGGACTCATCCATAGTGAACGGGGTGTGAAAGGCGGGTATTCGCTGGGACGTCCTGCGGAGGAAATCAACGTTGCCGAAGTGCTGCGCGCTTTAAGCGGTGATGTTCTTTTGAATCAATGCGTTGGCACAGGGTCGGATAATCCCTGCACGAAAAAAGACACCTGCCCGATTCACCCCCTGTGGGACACGCTCCATAGCCGTGTGGAGGAGCTGCTCGAAAAAATGACGCTGAAGGATTTGGGGTAGAAAACAAGTCTGTTTTCATCTTTTTCATCCCAAAAAATAATTCGATTTTCAATTGCATCGTACCGAATAAACAGGTAAAGTTAATCAAAATTATCTACCGGAAAAAAGGATACGCAATGGAAAACTCGAAGAAACTTCATATGATTGGGCATGGTCATATTGATCCTGTCTGGCTTTGGCGATGGCAGGAAGGTTATCACGAAGTACGGGCCACGTTTCGTTCAGCGCTTGATCGGATGAATGAATATGATGATGTTATCTTCACCGCCAGTTCGGCTGCTTTTTATGCCTGGGTTGAAGAGATGGACTCGGGGTTGTTTGCGGAAATTCAGGAACGTGTCAAAGAAGGGCGCTGGGATTTTGTGGGAGGCTGGTGGATAGAACCAGACTGCAATATTCCATCTGGAGAAAGTTTTGTCCGTCAGGGGCTCTATGGCCAGCGGTATTTCAAAGAGAAATTCGGGAAAATCGCCAGTGTGGGCTTCAATCCTGACAGCTTCGGGCATAACGCCACGCTGCCCCAGATATTAAAAAAACAAGACATGGAGCGATATGTATTCATGCGCCCCGGCCCGCATGAGAAAGATCTGCCCGGGCGTCTGTTCTGGTGGGAGGCAGCGGACGGTTCGCGGGTGTTATGTTTCCAAATTATCACTTCTTATAACAGCGGTGAGAATGATGTACTGAAGCAGGTGAATGATGCCGCGCAGGAACTGCAAGCGCCCTGTAATGAATTGATGTGTTTTTACGGTATAGGAAATCATGGCGGAGGACCAACGATTGCCAATATTGAACAGATTCATCAATTGCAGAAAGAATCCAATTCTCCTGAATTGATCTTCAGTTCTCCTGATCAATTTTTTGATGGATTCGATGAGTCGCAAATGAATCTGTCTGTAGTGCATGACGAATTGCAGCATCATGCCAGTGGATGTTATGCAGCGCAATCGGGAATAAAGCGCTGGAATCGTCTCGCTGAAAATGCTTTGCAGACTGCAGAGAAGTGGGCGGCTGCAGCGTTTCAAGTTCTTGGCACACCCTATCCTCAGAAAGAGCTGACGCATGCCTGGAAGCTGGTGCTGTTCAATCAATTCCATGATATTCTGGCAGGCAGCAGTCTCAAAGAAGCGTATGCAGATGCACACAATTCTTTTGGAGAGGCCATTAATATAGCTCACCGGATTGAAAATCATGCTATTCAAGCGTTCATCTGGAATATTAACATTCCTAAGAAGGAGGAACTGGTTCCAGTAGTTGTGTTCAACCCACATTCATGGCAAGCGAAGATGAAAGCGGAGGTGGAAATTCGGAGGATGAATGTTAGCGAACTGCTTGATGCGGCAGGGAATCCTGTTGAAATGCAGTTTATCCAGCCCGAAGCAACGGTGAGAAGCAATCAACGCATCACTTTTCTTGCGGATGTTCCTCCGCTGGGTTATCAGGTTTATTATCTAAAGAAACGCAATTCTCAGGCGGACGGAATTCAACTTCTCTCATTTGCAAAACAGAAACCCAAAGTATTGGAAAATCAATGGTACCGGTTGGAATTTGACACGCAGACGGGCTGGATTCGCTCTTTGAGCGATAAGCAAAACGATGTCGAATATTTTAAAGAAGCTGCTGCAAAGCCTGTTGTCATTAAGGATGACAGTGATACCTGGTCACATGGTGTCTTTCGTTTTGATGAAGAGATTGATGTTTTTGAAGCTCAGGAAATCTCAATCATTGAAGACGGCCCTGTACGATCAACCATCCGCGTGAAAAGCCCCTATGGTAAATCTACCCTGGTTCAGGATTTTACTCTTTACCAGAAGATGAAACGCATTGATGTGCACGTGAAAGTAGATTGGCATGAACAATTTAATTTATTGAAATTGCAGTTCCCGATGAATACTGAAAACCCTGCGGCGACTTATGAAATTCCCTATGGGCATATTGTCCGCCCTTGCGACGGCCTGGAAGAAAGCGGGCAAAACTGGGTTGATGTTTCGGGTGACTCATTGGGAGTGAGCTTCCTCAATGACGGCAAGTACAGCTTCAGTGTTGATAACACTGTATTTGGATTGA
>CAZQSG010000178.1:0-2701 GCA_964595925.1 uncultured Anaerolineaceae bacterium
CCACCACCTGCTCATTGTGGAGCAAGGGTAATCCAATAATCGCACCCTCCAGCGGCCAATCCTGGAAGATGGGGCTCTGACTCATATCGGTCACAATGATGGTTTCTCCACTGCGGGCAA
Source organism: uncultured Anaerolineaceae bacterium (assembly GCA_964595925.1). GTDB lineage: Bacteria > Chloroflexota > Anaerolineae > Anaerolineales > Anaerolineaceae > SpSt-1165. Next base: position 121 of record CAZQSG010000178.1, read on the forward strand.
CTCTGTATGTCAATCCATTTTGGCGCGGTTCAGCAAAAGGTACTTGCGGACGTTCATCTTGCCAACGCATAGCCCCAAAACGAAGTTCTTTGCCATCATAGAGGAAAATATGAGCATCGTCAACAGACATCAGTTGCATCACAGATTCCAGGAGAACATCAAGGACGACATGCAATGATAAATGGGCAGTCAGACTCAGACTGGTCTTGCTCATTGTTTCGAGCTGCTGCGTATATTGTTTGAGTTCTTCCTCGGCCTGCTTACGATTCTCCTCTTCCTTCATTTTATCTAACGCAAAGGAAATATCCAGGACCGCTTCTTCGAGTAGTTTGATCTCATCTTCATCAAAGAAATGGGGGTCAACAGAATATACATTACAAGTCCCGATGACTTTATTTTCTAATCGTATAGGAAAAGCGGCTGATGAACGGTATCCTTTATTAATAGCCTGTTTGCGCCAGGGTGAAAAATCAGGGTTGTTTTCCAGATCATTAAAGACAATGCTCTTTCCCTCCAGGATTGATCTACCTGTAGGCCCTTTTCCGGTGGTTTCACTGGTAAGTGAAATATTAATATTTCGCACATAATCAGAGCCTTCTCCACTGAAAGCAACCGGTATAACAGATTGGTTCTCTTCATTCGCTAAGCCTATCCAGGCGAGTCTAAACTTGCCATATTCGATAAAGATATCACAGATTTTCTGAAACACTTTTTGCTGATCACTCTCTTGAACAATGGTCTGGTTGACCTGACTTAACGCAGCGTATAACCGGTTGGCTTTTTTTAGCTTTTTCTCCGTCAGCACCCGCCTGGTGATTTCTGCTTGCAATTCTTTTACACTTGATTCAAGGTCTTTGGTGTAGGTTTTTATTTTTATTTGTGCATTTCTAAAATTACCAGTCATGATATCAAATGAGCGCGAGAGCTGACCAATTTCATCTTTTGATTCTATACCGACTGTAAAATTCAAGTTGCCTTTGATAATTTCTTCGGTTCCTTGATGTAATTTTGTAATTGGTAAAATAATACTTCTGGATACTATGACAGCAATAATTAATAAGACAAAAAATAAAACAGAGAAAATAGTGGCCAGCAAAACAGTCTGCTCTCTTACTGGTCTAAATACTTCTTCAACGGCAGATTCCGCGATCATACACCATTGCATAACAGGAATATATCTGTGTGTCCCCAAAACGATTTCACTGCTATAACTCGGATATTCAAACGGGGGTTTTTCTATATTCTCTGGAAGTCCATTTCCCAGGTGTTCTGAAAAACACAAGTTTACCTGTTCAGTATTGACTTTTGTTTTTAATATTGCGTCCTCGCCATGCTTAGAAGGAGAAATCAAATAACCATTTTTATCTACCAGATAGATTTCTCCAGTCTCTCCCAGTCCTGTCGAATTTGTTATTATTTTAAACAAGCTATTTTCTACATCAAAATTGATAACCAAAACTCCAGCAAACTTCTCTCTGACAAGAATTGGCGCAGAAATGCTGAGAACATAATTCCCGGTAAATTCAGATTTGTGAATTTCACCAATATAAACATCTTCTTGCCCTTTTATAAAGGTGGCTTCTTGACTGAGATCAAATCCTACGTCTTCATGACTGGAGGCAACTACGATACCTTTTTCATTTGAGATTCTAATTCTGGAAATATCAGGGTTAGTTTCAATCGTCCGTTTTATTCTCAAATCACATTCAGTCATGCGTCTCGAATAATCGATTTCCTGGTCTAACACATTTGTAAAAGGAATTCCTATTGCAAGTAATTGAACAGTTTCTTCGTTATTCTTCAGAAGTGTCTCAACATGATTCGCCCTGGATTGTACAGTGGTCAATAAGTGCTGACCAACCTGGTTTTTGATGGCATTTTTTGACGTTATCGTGGAAATAACAAGCGATGTAGTCAGTGTAATAGCGAGAGTAATTAGTAAAATGGCAGGTTTTGTTTTTATTTTCATTTTTCTTTCTCATATACTTAACTGCTAAATCTTCTGAGATTAATACTTCACTCAGCGATTTCATATTTTGGTACTTTACCCAATTCTTTGAGCAATTGATTAATCACGTTGCTTTGATTACGTATTATGTAATTGCAACTTTCAGGCCAAAAGAGTCAGTTAAGTTGTAAACTCGGCACAAACCCAAATCTTGCGAACAGAAGCAAAATAAAGAGATACCGATAACAAGAATAAAAAGCCTGCCTAGTCCGCCTATCCGTAAACATCCCAGCTATTGGTCACTGAGAAGATGCAAATTTTCTTAATCATTATTCTCTCCTGGCAGGTAAACTAATTAAGTTTCCCAAATATCATTGTATACCAAGATAATGATGGTTTGTGGTGATTTGTGATAGTGTAAGGTTTTTCTGTAAATTCAAACAGGAATATCCAACGGTCTGTTAAGATTCAATAGACAAATAAATTTTACCGCATTCCCATTCATCACTCTGCTTCATCAAGAGTGCACTGATCAAGCGAAGGCAGGATGCTTCATTAGGAAAGATACTGACCACTCTCGTGCGCCGCAGAATTTCACAATTGAGCCTCTCCAATGCATTGTTGGTTCTAAGT
>CAZQSG010000179.1:0-2695 GCA_964595925.1 uncultured Anaerolineaceae bacterium
GGTATCCATGGTATCTGTGTCCCGTTCCGCCTCACCCCCGCAAACCGGGCATATTACGTACTTCCAGGTAGGATGAAGCTTCAAAGGGCTTTCGCCTGTTGGCTTCCATTCTACATCATCCGGCAATACAACAGGCAGGTCTTCTTCGGGCACTGGCACAGAACCGCATTTAGGGCAATGAATCATCGGGATCGGTGCTCCCCAATATCGCTGACGGGAGATTAACCAATCGCGTAATTTATACTGGGTTTCAGCATGTCCAATAGCCTTCTTTTCCAGCCATTCACAAACTGTTTGAATAGCCCCTTCGCCTGATATTCCTGTAAGTTCACCAGAATTGACCATCGCGCCTTTTGCTGGCACGCTTTCAGTCATTTCATCCGAATGGATCGGATCAGTGTCGACAGGTTGAATCACAACACGAACTTCCAAACCAAATTTTCGTGCAAACTCAAAGTCCCGCTGGTCATGCGCCGGAACCCCCATAATAGCACCGGTGCCATAGGTCGTGAGGACATAATCGGCAATCCAGATTGGAATTTCTTCTCCATTAACCGGATTCACCGCGTAAGCCCCCGTGAAGACACCCGTCTTCTCCTTACCCACAGCCTGACGTTGTATTTCGGTTTGACGGGAGGCTTCCTCAACGTAAGCCTCGACCGCTTCTTTTTGTCCAGAGGTCGTAATCTCCTTCACAAGTTTATGCTCTGGCGCCAGTACCATGAATGTCGTACCCCAGAGCGTATCCGGCCTAGTTGTGAAAATTTCAAATTCTTGACTGCCGACAACCGTTTTAAACGTAACCAGGGCACCTGTTGACCGCCCTATCCAATTGGTCTGCAAAGTCTTCACCTGCTCTGGCCAATCAAGACCTTCATAACTCAACAATTCTTCGGCATAGTTCGTTGTTCGGAAGAACCATTGCACCAGATTCTTCTTAATTACAGGTGTATTGCAGCGTTCGCAGTGACGATCATCACCCCATACCTGTTCCCGTGCCAATGTCGTATTACAAGTTGGGCACCAATCAACAGGCGACTGCTTGCGGTACGCCAGACCATGCTTGAAGAGTTGAATAAAGAACCACTCCGTCCAGTGATAGTATTTCAAATCTGCTGACACCATTTCACGGCGCCAGTCGATCATAGTTCCCATCGTTTTCATTTGCTCACGCATATGGTCGATATTTTTGTAGGTATATTCCTTCGGATGGATATTGCTTTTAATGGCAGCATTCTCTGCTGGCAACCCGAAGGCATCAAATCCCATTGGGAACATCACATTATAACCTTTCATGCGCATATAACGAGCATGAGCATCTGCGGGCGTCATTGCATACCAATGGCCAATGTGAAGGTCTCCAGAAGGATAAGGAAGCATGGTCATTGCATAGTGCTTGGGTTTTGCAGGATCGATATCAGCATGATATAAGCCATCAGCTTCCCATCTTTTCTGCCATTTTTTATCCAATTTCTGGGGATTAAACACAGGATTAGAACTCTCAATTGCCATTGCATTTCCTCCGAAAAATAAACTGTAAAAATTAAAAAAGCCTTCGCCGCTCAGGGACGAAGGTTTTCCGTGGTACCACCCCGCTTGTCTGATCTTTTTCAAGACAAAAGATCAGACCGCTCTGTTTTGCGATAACGGGCAAACCCGATGCAGATTAATTATTTCACCTGCATAAACCACCAGATTTCAGATGGTCAGGCGAGTTCAGCCTTGCGTGGTCAGGGACCACATTGCCAGGCTCACACTATTCCCGACTCGCTGCCAGATGACTTACTACTCCTGTTCTTGTTATTTGTGGACCCAGCGAGACTCGAACTCGCGGCCTCCTCAATGCCATTGAGGCGCGCTCCCAACTGCGCCATGGGCCCATATTATATTTAATGTTCTTCCCTGAGTGGACCTGAGGGGACTCGAACCCCTGACCTCGTCAGTGCGATTGACGCGCGCTCCCAACTGCGCTACAGGCCCGAATTTCAAGGCAAACAAAATTTTACATGATTGGCTAAGTATTGTCAAGCAATTATTGATGTGGCGCTTGTGGTGAACAACCTAAGTAATCATCTCTGGATTTTTTAAGCTTCAAATCCTTTCCAGACTGTTTTTTAAGGAATCACAGTTACACTCATCAGTTGGTTCCAGAGGAAGACTCTGACTAATTTTGGGACGATAGACACATATATTATAATTCTATTGAATGAAAAGGGAGAAAAGTTATAAGCGACAAGAATAAAATCCATATAGAGCTGATAAAAGAGTGGCTTGATTTTGATGTTGATCCGGTAATTCGACAAAGAGGGTTAGATTATTTTACGTCGGGTCATATCGAAAACTTTCAGCAAGATGATGAAGGAAAATATGTCGCAATCGTTATTGGCACTGATGAATACAATGTGTGGTTCAAAGTTGTCGATTCCGAAATCTACAGTTCTTGTAACTGCCCATTTCCTGGCGACATCTGCAAACATCAAGTCGCGGTAGCCTATGCAATAAGCGAGGGCTACTCCCCTACCACGCAAACTGAAATCGTTGAAGCTTTGTTTTTTCCAGAGGAAGTCCGTCTACAAAAAATCCTTGATCAATTTACTCCAGAGGAAATTCGTAAAGAACTTTTTTCCATTTTGTTATCAGATGAAGAATTATTTAATAATTTTACAAATGCGCATGAACCACTCCCAGAAGATCG
>CAZQSG010000180.1:0-2673 GCA_964595925.1 uncultured Anaerolineaceae bacterium
ATTTCATCATTGTTTCAAAAACAGCTTTTCCTTGCAGGTGAACATCTTTCAATGATTGATCTTTGATTTCCTGATAGATTTTTTCATTGCGTTCATCGGTAGGAAGCAGCCACCATTCTGAAGCCTCTGTCATTGAATGACTGCTTATCATATCGACCATCTGGTTGTCGTACCATGCCACATGAGCAATAATATCTTTGACGGACCAATGTCCGCACACATTGGGTTGAATAAGCTGTCTATCATCAAGTTTTTCGATAGCTTTGTCCCACTCAGCTCGTGCCGAATGGAGGCATTCTAACAATTCAGTAATGGTTGTTGGGAGCGGCATATTGGATTCCTCCATCCAATTTTACAGTTCTAACATTTTCACCAAAAATGCCCAGCGGTCAGAAAAATCATCAATGATTTTTGCAACGGGCTTTCCCATACCATGCCCGGCTTTACTTTCAATCCGCATCAGTAATGGAGCATCGCCGGATTGAGCATTCTGTATAGCTGCACCAAATTTAAAGGAATGTGCGGGAAAGACGCGGTCATCATGATCGGCAGTGATAATCATGGTCGGTGGATAAGCGGTGCCTTCTTTGACGTTATAAAGCGGAGAATAAGCACGGATGGTTTCGAATTCCTCAGGGTCGTCGGGTGAACCATAATCACTGACCCATGCCCAGCCGATGGTGAATTTATGGAAACGAAGCATATCCATCACGCCAACCACAGGAATCGCTGCACCATAAAGCTCAGGACGCTGGGTGATGCAGGCGCCAACTAACAGCCCTCCGTTGGAGCGGCCGCCAATACTCAGTTTGGGTGTGCAGGTGTAGCCTTCATTGATCAGATATTCAGCCGCGGCGATAAAGTCGTCAAAGACATTCTGTTTATTGTGCTTCATCCCGGCTTCATGCCAGTTTTTTCCGTATTCACCGCCGCCGCGCAGGTTGGCGACAGCGTAAATACCGCCCATTTCCATCCACACCAGATAGGGGACGGAAAATTCAGGAACACGTGAGATATTGAAACCGCCATATCCATGCAGATGAGTGGGGGTTTCGCCGTTGATTTCCAGCCCTTTCTTATGCGTAATGAACATTGGAATCTGGGTGCCGTCTTTGGAGGGATAGAAAATCTGTTTGGTGACATAATCTTCTGGGTCAAAGTTCAACGAGGGGGCACGATAGAGGGTCACCTCACGGGTGGCAAGTTTGTAACGGTAGATCGTGGAAGGGGTGGTGAAGCTGGTGAAGAGGAAGAAAATATCTGTATCCTCTGGTTTGCCGCCAAAACCAGCGATCGTTCCGAGGCCAGGTACCTGCGGTTCGTCAATCAGTTTACCGGTTTTATCAAACACACGCAGGACAGAGGTTGCATCAACAAGATAGGTGGTGAGAAATTCGCCGGATACGTAGCTTACTGATTCAAGTTTCTCATCACTTTCTGCAATAATTGTCTGCCAGTTTTCTTCTTCAGGATGATTCAGGTCAATCGCGATCAAGCGATTCATGGGGGCGCTGTGATCGGTTTCAAAGTAAAAGGTTGTTCCATCGCTGCCAACATATTCGTATAATGCCTTGAAGCCCATCAGTAGTTCAACGATAGGGGCATCCTCATTCTTCAAATCTTTGATAAGGATATTGAGTTGACGCAGCGTTCCCTGTCTGACGTAAATGACGAGATATTTGCCATCATCCGTTACCTGACCCCAGAAGCCATATTTTGGCTGGTCATCATCTTTGTAGATCAAAGTATCTTCGTTCTGCGGGGTGTTGATCTTGTGAAAATAAAGTTTTTGGAAGTAATTTGTGCCTTTGAAAGCTTCTTCGGTCTTTGGTTCGTCGTAACCAGCGTAGTAGAAACCACTGCTGTCTTTGCTCCAACTGGCGTTAGAGAACTTGACCCATTTTAGGTGATCGTCGAGGTCTTTGCCGGTGTCAATATCACGAACGTACCATTCGACCCAGTCGGAGCCAGAAGCGGAGAGGCCGTAAGCCAGCAGCTTTCCGTTGGGTGATATGGCGAAGGTGTTGAGCGCGACGGTGCCGTCATCTGAAAGTGTGTTGGGGTCGAGGAGTTCTTTGGGTTCATCCTCCAAACTTTCCTGCCATAAGAGCACGTTCTGGTTTTGCAGACCGTCATTGTGAAAATAGAAGAGTCGTCCGCCGCGCCGGAAAGGGGCAGAATATTTTTCATAGTTCCATAATTCTGTCATGCGGGTTTTGATCGCATCACGTTCAGGAATTTGGGACAAGAAGTCATTCGTGGTTTCATTCTGGGCTTTGATCCAGGCGCGGGTTTCTTCGCTGTCGATGTCTTCCATCCAGCGGTAAGGGTCGGTTACTTCAATGCCGTGTAACGTTTCGCTGAAGTCGCTTCTGCGTGCGGTGGGGTATTTCATTGCGGTTCCTCCTGGAGTGTTTCTGCTGATTTTACTATATCTATTGTATACTGATTTTTTACCTGACCCCGAACCAAACTGCGTCTGGTTTTTCCCTTCCCTGGCAGGGAAGGGATTGGGATGGGTGGATGAAAATTTTAATTTGTGAAGTCTTAAAGATACGTGTATACTAAACAAAAATAGAATTCTACTTTTCCCCGGAGCAATACAGATGCACATTCTGGCAATCAATGGCAGTCCAAGAACAAATGGGAATACTGCCTATGCCTTAAAGCACG
>CAZQSG010000181.1:0-2655 GCA_964595925.1 uncultured Anaerolineaceae bacterium
TCTCAGAGAATTTCTTCTAATCCCCGCAGGTTTTCTTCGATCTGTATGCGGCAAGGGTGATCTTCCCGTATGTGTTGTGTGACGATGTCATGTGCTTGATGAATAGTTTCGAGCGCTCTCTGACGATCATCCATTTCGAGAAATAACATGGCCATGTTGTTTAATGTCAATGCAACTTCTGAGTGGTTCATCCCAAATACTTGAATGTTAATTCGTAACGCGCGGCGGAACTGCACTAAGGCGTCATCTAATTTTTCCTGCTCTTGTAAAATCAAAGCCAGAATATTTGCATCGCGTCCGATATCAGAATGATCTGGACCGTAATGTGATTCACTCTTGCGGATCGCACTTTCAAGATATTTTTGCGCTTGCCCCAGATCGCCAAGTTTTTGATAGACTGTTCCCAGGTTTTTCAATGCCAGTGATTGATTGACATGATGTTCACTGGCCCCTTCATTCTCCCAGAGCCGGACCGCTTCTTCAAAATGTTCAATCGCCAATTCAAATTGATCATCCGCCTGAAAAACACGCCCCAGGTTGTTGTAGCGGGATGCTAACAGGTTGACATTCTTTCCGCAGGCCATTTCGATCTCTAATGTTTTTTGATACATGAGGATAGCTTTTTTAATGTCACCCCGTTTGAAGGCGGTTTTACCGAGATTTTCATAAAATGATGCTTGTTTTACGTTTTCTTTGCCATACGTTTGTTTGACCAGGATGAGAGCGCTCAGGTAATAGAGTTCAGCATCATCAAATGCATTGAGCGCTAATGCCGTGTCCCCTAACTTCTTTGTCAAGTTGATTTTTTCTCTATCTGTCTGCCCGTGAAACTTGTTATCTATTTCAACGGCATGACGATAACTTTGCAGGGCTTCGGTGAATTTTCCAACGGCGAATAAATAATCCCCAAATACAATCCAGAGATCAACCGCGTGCGGGTGGGAGCTTTCCTGTGCCAGAGTGGCAAGTTTCAAAAGGTGAGGACCAATTTCACGGATGGCAGCCAGCTGATCGAGCCGCGAGTGATTGTGCATTGCGCTTTGGGCTTCGTCTGCGGCATTTTCGATGAGGAGATGACGTAATTTTTTTCCTGCTTCTTCATCGATCGTAGAATCCAGGTGGTCGGGAAGGAGGATAAGCCCCACTGGAAGCTGCACCATATTGCCTGTGGTGATGTTAGCTTCCTTCGCTGCTGAGAATTCAATCTCTTCCAATTGGAGTGTCCTTTGAAGAAGAGCCAGAGGCAGAGGAACATCAGCAGCGCATTGCGTGGAAAGAAAATGAAGTTGTTCAGCAAACAGATTCATTTCAGGCGTGTTCTTCATAGAATCGTGCAATTTCATCTCGCTCGGGGTAGAGCAGCCGGGCTCGTTCCCCGCTGCTGGTATCCCACACGCCCTCTTGAGCCTCGCTGACTTGACCAATGATCGCGCAGGAAATTCCCTCTTCTTCCAGAGCCACGAAGATTTTATCGGCGTCTTCTGCCTCAACCGTCATCAGTAGAGCCCCAGAAGCGATGGTGGAAAGCGGATCAAGCCCAAAATGCGCGCAAATCCGGCCCGGAAGTTCAGGAATGAGAATATCATTCTTGTTAATCACAAGAGCTGTATGGCTGGCTTGAGAGAGTTCCCATAAAGCTGCTGCCAGACCGCCTTCTGTCGGGTCGTGCATACTCGTCACATGCCCTGCAGAACGGGCGATTTGCGAATCACGGGTGATGCTGATGCCGGGGTGATAAAGAAAATCTGCAGCTGTGCATAATTCTTCTTTGGTGAGAACAGATTCCAGCAGGTGAGGAAATTCCCGTGCAAGTATTGCTGCTGCTTCGTAAGGGATACCTTTCGTCAGCAATACCTTGTCGCCAATTTTGGCACCACGCTGAGTGATCAGGGAGGCGTGGTCAACTTCACCAATCATTGTGCCTGTGAGAATGGGATGACTGATGCCGTGGGTAATTTCGGTGTGTCCGCCAATCAACGAGATATTCATGGCCTTGCAGGCGCGATTCATTTGATCCGTAATCTCAAACACTTCTTTTTCTGTGCTGTTCTCGGGCAGCATGAGAGTAGAAAGCATCCAGCGCGGTGTGGCGCCTGTTGTTGCAATGTCGTTCGCACAAATTTGCACGCAATACCAGCCGATTTCATCGGTCGCAAAGGTAATTGGGTCGGTTTTTAACACCAGTAGGGAATACCCCATGTCAATAACTGCGCAGTCAATTCCGACACCGGGACCCAGCACAATACGCGGATCGCTGATCGGGGCATTCGCAACGATTTGCTGCAGCATCGCCGGGGGAAGTTTTCCGAGGGATAATTTTTTCGATATTTTCGGTTCGTTCATTAAATTCTATCCATTCTTAACATTTTTCAGCAAGAGCCTTTCTGCGATTATGGGTATTGTATCATGAGCTCAAAAGATAGCTCTTTTTCCTGAGAGTGTATAATAAAAACAAGATTCTTTTGAGGTGAATGATGGAAGCATTACAAGGAAAAGCAGTACATTACAGTGAAATCAAAGTCCAGGTTGTAGGTGAACCAGCTAAGAATGCGAAAATCCGCTGGTTGATTGACCGAGAACATGATAAGGCGCCGGTATACGCTTTGAGGATGATTGAACTGGAGGTTGAGGGTTATTCCCCTCATCATCAACATG
>CAZQSG010000182.1:0-2653 GCA_964595925.1 uncultured Anaerolineaceae bacterium
GGAGTGGATTCCGAAAATTGTGAGTGGTGAAGTCGAATTGGCATTGGGATACTCTGAACCTGACGCTGGATCAGATCTGGCGAACCTCAAGACCAAAGCAGAGATTGACGGCGATGAATTCGTCATAAACGGTCAAAAGATCTGGAATAGCGAAGGGCATGTCGCCACCCATGAATTTCTCGCTTGTCGAACCGATCCGGATGCAGCAAAACATAAGGGTATATCGATTATTCTGGTGCCCATTGATCATCCGGGGGTAACAGTTACGCCTATACACACATGGGGAGATATGCGTACCAACCAGGTTTTTTTTGATAATGTCCGAGTCCCTCGCGATAACCTTGTCGGGAATCTGAATGAAGGCTGGAATTACGCAATGATGGCCCTTAATCTGGAAAGATTCGATATCGGTTCCATTGCTGATGTCAGGAGTCTGCTGGTTGAATTGGTTGAATTTCTGAAGGAGACAACGATTGATGGAGAAGTTCTTTCCAAAAACATACTGGTCAGACAGCACGTTGCGCAGTTATATGCGGAATTGGAATTATGTAAATGGCTGTGTTACGCGGCGGCATCAATTATTGATGAAAAACAGTTCCCCATTAAGGAAATGTTAATGGGGAAAATCATGGGAAGTGAGTTGAAGGCCAAAGTGGGTGATATCGGAACCCAGTTAATGGGTCTTTATGGTCAATTAAGACAGCATTCAAAATGGGTTCCCTTAAATGGGGACTTGGAAAGACTGTATCGTGTGGCCCCATTTTATCGCTTCGGCGGTGGAACCAACGAAATTTTACGCGATATCGTTGCCCAAAAAGGATTGCAGCTACCACGTGCCGGTGTCCGATAGTAATGCGACTGCATAAGATATAGTGAATAATTTCCGATACGAAAGGAAGGAACATGGACTTCAATTTTACTGCACCGCAGAAAATGATTAAGAACAGCGCCAGAAAGTTTTTTTCCAATGAACTGACAAAAGATTATTTACGGGAACTTCAAGAAAATAATGTCGAAGTTGAGGAAGAATTTTGGCAGAAGATTGCCGAGCTTGGATGGCTGGGGCTGGCTATTTCCCAGGAATACCAGAGAGACGACGTCGGTTTGATGGAACTGGCCGTATTGTATGAAGAATGCGGCCGGGCACTGATGCCGACAGTATTCTACTCGAATATGGCGGCAGCACTGTGTATTTTCAATGGTGGCAGAACAGATCAAAAGGCAGAATTGCTTGCAGCGATCAGCGAGGGTAAAACGAAAATTACTCTGGCGATAACCGAGCCTCAAGCCATACATGACCTGAATTATCTGAAAACAAATGCCCGACTGATTAACGGGAAATATTATATTTGTGGGCAAAAACTATTTGTGCAGAATACTGTTTCCGCCGATTATTTGATTGTGGCGGCACGTACTGAAGACAATGCATCGGATTCAGCTATTACCCTCTTTCTCATTGATAAATCAAGTAAAGGGTTGACCTTTGAAGCGTTGAAAACTTTCGGACTGGACAGTCAAAGTGAAGTGATATTGGACAATGTCGAAGTGCCGGCAGAGCGAATTATTGGAGAAATAGGGAGTGCGAAGCAGATCATTAAGCAAACTACAGACCAGACAACAGCTCTGCAATGTGTTGAAATGGTAGGCGGTGCTCAGGAAATAATTGAAAGGACTGCCAGTTATGTCGCAGAACGAGTTCAATTTAAACACCCAATTGGGAGTTTTCAGGCAGTGCAACATCATATGGCAAATATGGCCATGGATATCGAAGGGGCTTATTATGCCGCCTATAATGCCGTCTGGAGATTAAGTGAGGGTAAATCCTGCGCTAGAGAGATTGCATTAGCAAAAGCCTGGACCGGCAATGCCTATAAGGATACGGCAATTATGGCTCATCAGCTTCACGGTGGTATGGGCTATACGCTTGAATATGATTTGCACCTTTATTCCAACCGGGCCAAAACAACAGGAATCTGGCAGGGAACAAGTGATTATCATTATCAGAAGCTGGCTGACGAATTGGGAATGTAGCCCGCAAAGTATGAAAGTAATCTAAGGTACATCTGGTCAACGCATTATTTGTCACTCCCGCGTAGGCGGGAGTCCATAGCTTTCAATGACTTATAGATTCCCGCCTCCGCTGGAATGATATTAATCAGAGTATCGCTAATATTAGTTTTATTTAACAAGTGAGGTTGTTATGGCAGGATCCAAGGCAGAAAAAACCGATAGCTCAGAGAATCAGACCGTTACAATGGTGACTGCTCGTAGAACCATCACGGAAACTGACATTGTTACTTTTGTAAATGTGGTTGGCCTGCATGAGCCTCCGTTTATTGATATTGAATATATCCAGTCATCAATGCCTGAAAGTCATCAAAAAAGATTTGCTCCAGCGCCTTTTTTGATTTCTGTGGGTATGGGCCTGATGGCGCCTCATATAATGGGTGTTCTCGATCAAATATCAGAAAAGTATAAACTGGGATTGTTTATGGGTATGGTCGGGATTGAGGGCAGGGTCAAAGCCCCGGGCTATCCTGGAGATACATTGCAGGTTGAGTTGGAAGCACGTGTTAAACGCAAAACCAGTAAAGGGATGATTTTGGTAGACCTGAGGCATATTTTAACGAAGCAAACCGGAGCCGTGGTGGTG
>CAZQSG010000183.1:0-2598 GCA_964595925.1 uncultured Anaerolineaceae bacterium
GCGGAATCAAGACAGCTGCCGTTATCATCGGGTGGGACAATCCCAGCAGTCAGGGTCTTGCGGGAGGGTTTGTCGATTATGCCAATGTGTGGTCAGAGATACATAAAGAGGAATTGGCTGAGGGTACCGACTGGCCTCGTGAGAATATTCATGTAGGCGGCATGCCGATTTATGATGGTTATATTTCAAAAAAATGGTTGATTCCGCGCGAAGAATACTTCAAAATGCATGGGCTTGATCCTGAGAAGAAGCTTGTTGCATTTGCGACAACAGCTTTGAGTATCACCCCAAATATCCATATTCTTAAAGAATTAGCTGAAATTGTCGAATCAGGTGATTTATCTGAACCTACGCAATTATTAATCAGAATGCACCCAAATCATTATAAGAATCAAGCAAATTATCGCAAGGAATATGAAGAGACGATTGAGCTTGCAGCGAAATATCCGCATGTGCATGTAGTTGAACTGAAAGAAACACCAGACGGGATGGAACGTTACTCAGGAGAAGAATTCCCTGAGAAAACATCCATGTTGGCGCACTGTGATGTATTAGCAACGATATATTCAACGATGGTTGTAGAAGCAGCTATTCATGATACACCCTTCATAAGCGTTTGTATCAATAGCAAAGAAGGTTGGGGAAAGGACAAATACTGGGTTTCACTGGATGAGGTGCCTGATTGGCCGACTGCAAGCCGTGTGAATTCCATGAAGGCCGGCCGAACAGTTTTTACAAACGAGGAACTGAAAACTGTTATCAATGACTATGTGGCAGATGGGTCTTTGGATCATGAGCAGCGAATGGCTTTTGCGCAAAATGAGCTGACCTATCTGCATGGTGAATCAACCCAAAAGGTGACAGATTTTCTGTTGGGACTTTTATAAAACAAGTGAGGTGAAGTAATGGGTTTTGAAACATTTAAAATCGAAGACAAGGCAATCGGTGCAGGTGCACCCTGTTGGATCGTTGGAGAGGTTTCTCAGACCCATGACGGCAGCCTCGGTAATGCACACCGTTATATAGATATGGTGGCAGATGCCGGTGCCGATGCGGTTAAGTTTCAGACGCATATTGCTCACGCAGAAAGTTCGATCGAAGAACCTTTCCGGGTAAAGTTTTCTCAGCAGGATGCTACGCGTTATGATTATTGGAAACGAATGGAGTTCACCAAAGAAGGTTGGGCTGGATTGGTGGCGCATTGCAAAGAACGTGATTTAGTATTTTTGAGCTCTCCCTTTTCGGAAGAAGCAGTTGATCTTTTAGATGACCTGGGAATGGCAGCATGGAAGGTCGCTTCAGGGGAAGTGACGAATCCGATTTTGATCAAAAAGATGATTGACACTGGCAAACCAGTTTTATTATCTTCTGGAATGAGCAGTTATGAGGAATTGGATGCTGTTGTGGCATCGGTGAAAGATGCAGGGCTGCCTTTTCTCGTTTTTCAATGTACCTCGAAATATCCAGTCAGCCCTAAAGAAATTGGATTGAACATGCTTGATACTTTACGCCAGCGCTACCAGTCGCCAGTCGGTTTGTCAGATCACTCGGGTACGATTTATCCAGGCATTGCTGCGGCAACACTGGGTGTGGATATCATTGAAGTGCACGTTACTCTGGCAGATACTGTTTTTGGGCCGGATGTTCCAGTTTCATTGAACCCCGACAAATTAAAATTACTGGTAGAGGGTGTGCGTTTTGTTGAAGAAGCCATAGCTTCCCCTGTCGATAAAAACCTTATGTCTGACGAACTCGGCCATATGCGCAAGATATTTGGGCGCAGCCTGACAGTCCGGCAAGATTTTAAAGCAGGTCATGTTCTGACATGGGATGATTTAAGCTCAAAAAAACCGGGCTATTATATCCTGGTTGAAAACATTAATGATGTGTTAGGGAAGAGTTTGAAACGCAATTATTCAGTCGGGGAGTTCTTGAAAGAAGAAGATCTGGCTTAAAGAGGAGATTGAATGGCAAAGCGAAAAATTTGTGTAGTCGTAACAGCCCGCCCCAGTTATTCACGCATCCGAACTGCCATGCAGGCAATTAAAGATCATCCAGAGCTGGAATTGCAGGTTGTGATCACAGCTTCAGCGTTATTAAAACGTTATGGGAAGGTAGAACGTTACATCGAAGCGGATGGATTCCATATTGATGCTCGCGTATATATGGTGTTGGAAGGAGAGAATCTAGTTACATCTGCCAAGACAACAGGGCTGGGTTTGATGGAACTGCCAACTGTATTTGACCGTTTGAAGCCAGATATTGTGGTGACAATTGCAGATCGTTATGAAACGTTGGCAACGGCAATTGCAGCGACCTACATGAATATTCCATTGGCGCATATTCAGGGTGGTGAAATTACAGGTAATATTGATGAGAAAGTGCGGCATGCGATAACGAAGCTGGCTGATTATCACCTGGTTGCCACGCAGCGTGCACATGATTATGTGGTGCGCAT
Organism: uncultured Anaerolineaceae bacterium; assembly: GCA_964595925.1. GTDB lineage: Bacteria > Chloroflexota > Anaerolineae > Anaerolineales > Anaerolineaceae > SpSt-1165. Next base: position 2,459 of record CAZQSG010000183.1, read on the forward strand.
GGGAGAACACGAAGATTCAGTATTTATCACGGGTTGTCCTTCAATTGATATTGCTGATCAAGTGAAGCAAAATCCAGGTGAATTGATCAATCCGTTTGAAAAGTATGGCGGTGTTGGTGCGGACATTGATATGAGCAATG
>CAZQSG010000184.1:0-2592 GCA_964595925.1 uncultured Anaerolineaceae bacterium
CATCACAGGCGTATTTGCAAAAAGATGTAATTGATTTTCAACAAAAATTGACATTGATGAAGGAGGTGCTGTCTCAACCGTATCAGAGTCAATTGCAGTTGATTCATGGCGACTATTTCCCTGGTAATTTATTGGTTGATGGGAGTGGAAAGGTCACTGCACTGCTTGATTTTGGGATATTGACCATGTTGGGCGATCCTTTATTTGATATTGCTACCGGATGGGTCTTTTTTGATATGTATGATGAACTTCAAGCTAATTTGCGGGAACGTTATCTGGCAGTGGTGCTAGATCGGCTGGGTGAGCAGGTACGGGGGAAGTTGTATTGCTATGTGCTTCTATACAGTCTTCTGTCTGCCAATACCTACTCAGCTACGTGTGATGATGGTCATTACCAATGGTGTGTGCAAAATCTAAATCAGCAGGTCTATTGGGATGGGATGCAGGAGTAGTGTATATCTTGGAAGGTTACCACGTTGTTAAAACGCCGCTATCGGGGAGTGAAAATCAAAAGGTTAATTTTTCTAAAGGGATTTTGTTTTTTTGAATCAACGAAATTACAACACGATCTGTTTCAACCATTCCAGGATTGTTAAGCTTTGCAAGGTTTTCGAGCGTCTCCTGAATAGAATTTCCAATGATGCCGTTACGTAACGGAACTCCAACATCATCCATAGCAAGAAAAGCAAATTCAATTGCAGAAGCAATGGCAGCATTGATTTTATAGGCGCATGATTCCTTTGCCCCGTCGCAGAGAATTCCAGAGAAAGTTCCCAGCACCGATTGAACGGCTTGCATCATTTGATTGTAGTTTCCTCCAAGCAGGTATACGGTGCCTGCAGCCACGCCGGATGTAGGCGCAATTGCGGAGCCGCAATAGGCGGTGACACGTCCTGTATATTCTTTGATATAGATCGTCAAAGCAGTGCTGATCATTAGAGATTGAATGGCTTTCTCTTCAGAAACTCCCAATGTTTCAGCGACAATATACATGCCTAGAAAATTGGTGATGCCATGGTTCCCGCTTCCTGTGATTGACATGACTGGTGCAGGCAGGCCTATCATACGGGCCTCGCTCGCAGCGGTCGTCCAGATTTGCGCCTGTCGGATTACGTTAAAGGGTTGCGGCAAGTCGGTAAGTAGATGGCGAAGAGAGTGTGTGAGACTGGTTTCTGGCGATTTAAAGCTTTCTTCTGCGGCTTTATAATTAATTTGTGCTGCTTCGAGTAGAAAAGAAAATTCACTTGTATCCTGTGAAACCAGAAAATTGATTAACTCTTCAAGGGGAACGCTGTGAAGTTGTGTTTGTGGGAGTTTATTTTTCTGGCTGCTTGATTTTTTGTATTTTATTTTATCGTCGACGATGATTTCTGTGATGTTTGTATGTGATTCATGCAAGCTGACAGTAACATGGTGGTCATTTTGGAAGAGATCGATCTGCAGACTGATAAGTTCTGGTGTATCCAGGCAGGTTACAGCAATGTTTCCTTTTTTTACCAGGCGAAGAGCGGCATCGATCTGATCAGGGGTGGCATGCTCCATTAAAGATAAGCTCTTTTCAGGATTTTGAAGGACACAACCCAATGCTGCAGCAATTTCAAACCCACGCATATGAGTTCCGGGAACAAAAACGCAGAGACCATTTTTATAAATATTTGGGCTGACACTTAAAAGGATTCGTTCTGGAAGACCATTTAGTTCTTTTGCAGCTACAGCTGCAGCATAAGCAATGCAGCCAACCTCTGTACAGCCTGAGGCTAATTTCATCTCTTGATTAAATTTGGTGAGAACCAGGTCTTTATACATGCTGAACTATGCTCCGAAGCAGTGTTTAGGTGGGGTTTTATCTCGGAGAGAGACATATTCCACGATCAATGGTAGTGACTTTATCGAATAAAAATTCTACTGGTGTCGTGTCAGAATCCTTTAGCGATTATACCATTGTTGCGGTGAATGCGAGCATCAGGGGGAAGCACAAGAGGGATGAATTTTGAAGAGAGGCAGGCTGTTTGGGTGAGAGGATTGATAAATCAATCAGTGTTGATAACGTCAGTTATCGGTATTGAATTCAATCACATTCGAATAGTTTGCCAGGATCGACGACCATGACGGGGGCAGAGCCGATCTGCATGATCTCACCTTCAGCCTGGGAACAATAATTTTGGATTTCTAAGAAATACCATCCACCATAGGTGAGCATATAAAAATCGCTGGGTTCTTTGCCGAAGGTCATAAAGAAAGTGGATTGATCTTCATCGAACCAGCATTTACGGACTGTGCCATAGACGCAGATGGTCTGCCCGACATGCTGGAGACCGACTTGATCCCAATGAATACATTGATCACCATAGTAATAAGAGGAAACTGTCAGGGTAGGGGGGATGTTCAGGGCGGTGGGGGTTCTTTGAGCGGCATTGGTGGCGGCAAAGATTTGCACGGAATTCAAGGTGGGGGTTGTGTTTGGGGCTTTTGTGCGGGTGGGCATAGAGGTTTTCGCTCTGGTAGGGGAGATATAGGAATGATTTGGATTAGGGATGGGCGGAGCGAGGAGGGGGATCAGGATAACTGCTGCTATCAAAAATATCGCCCCAA
>CAZQSG010000185.1:0-2543 GCA_964595925.1 uncultured Anaerolineaceae bacterium
CCGATGGGCGCCCTGGCAAGTGCGAAGTAGGAATTATTTTTCACAGGGACAAGTTCAGGCCATATTTGCTATTAGCTTTCCTTCGGAAGCTCCCACCTTGGCATGCGTGTCAATTTCATTTCAGGTAGGTTCCATTATTTAAATTATCCTGGTCTTTCCGCGAATAAACCAGGTATCCCCGTGAAAAAACACGCGGGTGAACAGTGTTAGGAAATTGTTCAGAGAAATCTGCCTGTAACACTCTCAACCGGGTGTCAATATTTTCTAACAATTTGCGATTCACAGAAATCAAATCAGCCAAAAGCCCGATGACAAATAGGGCAACACCCAAAATTACCAGCACCATTGCCAGTAAAAGCGATTGGACATGTCCGCTGCCCTCACCACCAAAATAGAAGAAAAGGTAGCGAATACCCAGTACAACAGCAATAAAAAACGAGAGGATAGCTGGCCCCACAAAAAACCGCAGTGGTTCATAGGTGATAAAACTGCGAACAATGGTGGAAAACGACTTACTAAGGTATTTGGGGATGCTGGAAATCAAGCGGGAAGCTCGCAAATCATCATTGGTGCGAATCGGAACAGAAACGGTTGGTAAATTCATATGTCCAGCCTGAATTACCGTCTCCAGTGTATAGGTATACTTATTAAACACATGCAGATGAATGGCAGCATTGCGGGTAATGGCCCGAAATCCACTTGGGGCATCTTCCACCGTGGTCTGGCTGACCTGACGCACCACCCAGCTTCCCAGTTTTTGGAGCATTTTTTTCAAAGGAGAAAAATGTTCGATATTCTGAATTGGACGGGTACCCACAACGAATTCTGCTTTGCTATCTAAAATAGGGTCAATTAATTTCTGAATGTCGTCCGCACAATACTGGTTATCAGCATCCGTGTTGACGATGATATCTGCGCCTAACTGGACAGAAGCATTAATGCCAGAGAGAAAACCCTGTGCCAATCCCAGGTTCTTGACATGCGAAATTACATAATCCACTCCATGGTCAATTGCAGTTTGAACGGTGTTATCCTCACTGCCATCGTTGATAATCAACCACTTTACTTCATCTACACCTTTGAGTTCCCGCGGCAAATCTGCCAGTGTAATTGGCAGCGTTTCTTCTTCGTTATAGCACGGTATTTGTATAATAACTTTCATTTTGTTCACTCATTCTGTCCTTTTCAACGGTTTTTACTCGATTTAACAAAATCATTTGCCAGGGAAATGGATAAGTTTTTTTTGTGATTTTAAATTCCTGCTCCTGTGCAAGGAAGGCAGGAAATTGAAAAGGTGACCAGTGATTTAAATGCCCGGGAGTATTTCCTAACGCGTTCCAATATTTACCGCGAGCAATATTCAACATCCGCCAGATTGGTTCATTTGGTACAGAGATAAGCATTGCATCTCGACTGATACGAACCAACTCATCCAATCCTCTCTCAGGACGTTCAAGATGTTCGAGCACCTCAACACAGATCACGATATCAAAGGACTGGTCGTCATAGCCAGATAAAGATTCGGCATTCTGCACAGAAAATTGCACTTTATCATTCTCTTTGCGGCCAGCCGCCATTTCAACCTGCTCAGGAGAGATATCACAGGCAGATATTTGTTGAGATGGATAAACTGTTCTGATGACCTTTAATAATTCCCCATCTCCACAGCCCACTTCACAAATCCTCTCTGGATTGTTTAACCCAGTTTGAGATAGCAACTTCCGAAAATGATTCAGAAAATCCGACATCAGTAGTTTTTCAATTCGGTTGCTGGTATGGTATTTATCTACATAATTACCATATACAGGTTCAGTGCTTGATTTCTTCTTCATAGTTCCTTTTCGCTCGGATCGCGATAATTAGATTTCTGGAATAGATCACAAATTGAAGGAAAGATGTCAGGATAAAAACGATATCATGTCGGACCACGGCATAAAAAGACAGCATTACAGCGCCAATCAGTCCCAACCACCAAAAGCTGAGTGGAACCACCGTTTTCTTCTCTCGCTCAGATAAAAACCATTGAATTATGAGTCGCAAAAAGAAAAATCCCTGAGCTGCTAGACCCCACACTGTCCAGAAATCTAAATCAAAATATGCGATGATCGAATTTATCCACTCTGGAAACATAATAATTCCTACTTTTTATGCAAGTATACCTTATCTAAGAATTTCACGGGCTAAGCGCCAGCATTACATTAATAAAAGAAATGAAAAAGCAACACCTGATTTTCGTCTTTAAAGAATTACCTATATATTATGGCTCCTATTGTTCCACTGATAAATCTTGCAAATTGACAGTATGATTATACATTCAACGGCCTGAAACATTTATCATCTTCGCTTTTCGAATTGTTTCATTGACTGCAAAAAATATTTTTCCTAAAATGATAAAATTAATTTGTACTTCTAAAAAGATAGAGGACTTAAATAATCATGATTCAAAAATTGCCCTGGCAAATAAAATTACTCATAACCATTCTCTTCATCATCTTTCTAGTCCTTTTGACATTCGGTAACTACAATTTTGCCATCAACCAGCC
>CAZQSG010000186.1:0-2537 GCA_964595925.1 uncultured Anaerolineaceae bacterium
TCCGATGATTTACCATTGAATGTTTCAAGAGACATTCTGCAACAAAATAAAATAATCGATTCGATCCGTTCTGGTACGACCAAAAAAATACTGGGTCTATTGGCGAGGATGGCAAAAGATGAGCCTGAAAAATATGTGACATGCTGGAAAGAGTTTGGTCGCGTCATGAAAGAAGGTGTCATAGAAGAAACGGACAGGAAAGAAGATCTGGCTGGTTTATTCCGTTTTTCATCTACACATGATGATAAGGAAGAGCAATCAGTTTCACTCGCTGATTACATTGAACGTATGCCGGAAGATCAGGAGAATATCTATTATGTGATCGCGGATAAATTCTCAACTGCGAAGAACAGCCCTCACCTGGAGATATTCCGCAAGAAAGGTATTGAAGTATTACTGCTCAATGACCCCATTGATGAATGGTTGACCTCACATTTGACAGAGTTTGATGGCAAGTCATTACAATCAGTGAGCAAAGGTGAATTAAACCTGGGTAAACTTGATGATGAAAAAGATGAATCCGGGGATGATGAAAATAACAAGGAATCTGACGAGCTTGTTGAAAAAATACAGAAAGTACTGGAATCGAAGGTTAAAGAGGTTCGTGTGACCAATCGCCTGACAAATTCACCTGCATGTCTGGTTGCAGATGAACATGAAATGGGAAGTCATCTTGAAAGGATATTGCAGGCATCGGGTCAGGAAATTCCCCAGAGTAAACCGATCCTGGAAATTAATATTGAACATCCGGTGGTCGTTAAACTGGCTGAAGCTGAAGGCGAACAATTTGATGACTGGTCACGTATTCTTTTTGATCAGGCACTGTTAAGCGAAGGTGGTCAACTGGAAGATCCTGCTGAATTTGTACATAGGCTAAATAATATGTTTATGGCCCTTGGTTGATCTACTTTGGGTCCATCGTCATAAACAGAAACTAATCCCTGTCTATTTTTATTGAACCGATTTCAGCCTTGGAATCGGTTCAATTCTTTCCGATTGCTTCTGCATCCTGATTTTTTAGTGTTCAATTAAACAACTACTGTCTGAGATATCCGTCTCTTTTTAACAATTTAAGATTTGAACTGTGTTTGCGTCGTCGTTATGGGCTAGAATTGGCTCATATGATTTTCATTCGGGATAGGAAGGAATGGACCTGACGATATCAGACTTACCCACGCTGTTGATAAAACTCAACTCTGTCGGGGTCGCGCTTTCTAAAGAGAAGGATCACAATCGTCTTCTCGAGATTATATTGATGCGTGCCAAAGACTTAACAAATGCAGATGGTGGCACGCTGTATCTACGAACGGAAGAAAATTCCCTCAAGTTCGAAATTGTTCATACTGACTCCCTGGGCATATGCATGGGTGGGTCGCAAGGTGAACCAATATCATTCTACCCCATCGAGTTGATGCAAGATGGAGAGCCGAACACCCATAATGTCGCTGCCTGCGCAGTGTTGAAGAATGAAACCATTAATATTCCTGATGCCTATACCAATGATGAATTCGATTTTACTGGTACCCGGGGCTTTGATAAGAAGATGGGCTATCGATCAAAATCTTTCCTGACGGTACCAATGACCAATCATGTAAATGAAATCATAGGTGTGTTGCAGTTGATTAATGCGAAAGATCCGAAAAAGGGAGAGATAAGAGCATTTTCGAGACTGGATCAGCAAGTAGTTGAATCTCTTGCTTCGCAGGCTGCTGTCACATTAACAAACAGGCAGCTTATAGAAGCACAGAAAAAGCTTTTTGATTCTTTCATAGAACTTATAGCAAGTGCCATCGATGAAAAATCCCCATATACGGCAGGCCACTGTCGTCGTGTCCCCACACTAACCAATATGATTGCTGAAGCAGCATGTAATATTGATCACGGGCCACATAAAGATTTCAGCATGACTGATGCGGACAAATACGAATTGAGCGTGGCAGGCTGGTTACATGATTGCGGCAAAATCACCACCCCGGAAGCTGTTGTTGATAAAGGTACCAAGCTGGAGACCATCATTGACCGGATTCAGATGATCGATACGCGATTTGAAGTGCTCAAGCGTGATGCCGAGATTGACATTCTAAAGAGTAAGCTCAAGACATTGGGAGAAAAAGATCCCGGTGCCGATGAACAGCTATCTTCTAAACTAAAACAACTGGATGATGACAGAGAGTTTATTCGCAGTTGTAATGTTGGCAGCGAGGCCATGGCCGATAAACTTCAGCAACGTGTGGCTAAAATAGCGCAATACAAATGGCAAAATCCTGAAGGGAATGAAAGTGATTTTTTGACCGAGGATGAGGTTTGTAATCTGAATATCTTTCGAGGCACACTCACCGAAGAGGAACGTAAAATCATCAACAATCACATTGTTGCTACCATTAAAATGCTTGAGTCCCTGCCTTACCCGAAACATCTGTTCAATGTTACGGAATTTGCCGGTGGACACCATGAAAAAATGGATGGCACTGGATATCCTAAGGGTTTAAAGCGCGATGAAATGTCTATTCAGGCAAGGATGATGGGAATAGCGGATA
>CAZQSG010000187.1:0-2528 GCA_964595925.1 uncultured Anaerolineaceae bacterium
TCCACTTCCGTGATTTCGATGATAGAAATATCAAAGGTGCCACCACCCAAATCGTACACTGCAACTGTCTGATCGCCACGTTTTTTATCCATTCCATAGGCCAAGGCCGCAGCAGTTGGCTCGTTGATAATTCGCTTCACCTCCAGCCCTGCAATACGACCAGCATCTTTGGTAGCTTGACGCTGGGCATCATTGAAATAGGCAGGAACCGTGATAACTGCATCTACCACTGTTTCGCCCAGATATTCTTCGGCAGTCTGTTTCATTTTCTGCAAAATCTTGGCAGAAATTTCGGGTGGTGACATCTTCTTGCCATTCACATCAACCCACGCATCACCATTGTCTGCCTTGATGATTTTATAGGGAACCATATCCATATCTTTTTGCACCATAGGGTCATCAAAACGCCGACCCACCAAACGTTTGACCGCGAACAGGGTGCTTTGCGGGTTTGATACTGCCTGGCGCTTTGCTGACTGACCAACCAATAATTCGCCCCCTGAAGAAAATGCAACAATAGAGGGTGTGGTGCGCCCGCCTTCGCTATTTTCTATAACTTTGGGGCGGTCGCCCTCCATTACTGCGACACAGGAATTGGTGGTTCCCAAATCAATACCGATTGTTTTTGCCATGATAGATAATCTCCTAGTTTGATTCCAAATTTAACTGCTTCGTTACTGGTTTAAACTTCCGGCGACTTTGATACCGTAACACGCGCCGGTCTGATTACACGGTCATGTAATAAATAGCCTTTCTGATGAACCTCGATCACCGTATTGGGCGGCATTTCGCTATGATTCAGCACAGACATAGCTTCATGATGCTCTGGGTTGAATAGTTCTCCCAATGGACAGATTGCTTGCACACCATAATTCTTTAATACTGTTTCAAATAGCTCCAGGGTTATTCCCAACCCCTCTAATGTCAGTTCAATCGATGCATTTTTCTGACCCGATTCCAAACCCAGCTCGAGGCTGTCTTTCACTGGGAGCAACTCTTCCAATATCTGAGTAACGGCATATTTTCTTGCTTTCTCCAATTCACGCATCGAACGCTTATTCTGATTCTCCAGCTCGGCACGCAAGCGCAACAATTTATCCTCGTATTCGGCACACCTTTGCTCACAATCTGCCAATGCGTTTACTCGCTGATCGGTCACAGAGGGCTGTTTTTCTGCAATGCTCTTTTCCTCAGACAATTTTGATTCCTGCTTTTTCATTAATCCTTCCCCCAACTATTTTCAGCTTGCTCATCAAGTTCATGATCTCGCTGGCTAATACTAGTGACAGTATTCATATATGTTACTCCCCTCTTCAGGTGGGTTATGGCCTTATCAAGCATGTCCTGCTTGCCAGCGAGAACAATGACATCTCCTTCTCGAAGCCGACTATCTAATAGATGACCAGGAATTTGAATTGCACCTCGGCGAACATCAATCACTTCAACCCCAAGATTTTCAAAGCCTAATTCATTAATTGTTCGTCCCGTAGCATAATGCTGCTCATGAATGACAATGGATCGCATGAGATGTGGATAATCCAATTTTTGTTGCTGCGACTTATATTCGCCTGATGCATGAAAAAAACTGCGAAGAACAGCGTAATCTTCCGAACGAATACGGTTTAAATGGTTTTCAACTATAGAAGCAGGAATATCCAGCATAATCATAAGCTGTCCTGCAAATGACAGACTGGTTTCCAGTCCTTCTGGGAATAAATTGACTTGCTTATCCTGTAGAGCCTCCAGGTCTTGACCGCAATGACTACGAACCAACACCTGACCCTCAAATCCGATAAAATTCACCAAATCAATAATACGCTTAGAGACACGGGCATCACTGAGCGTGATAGCTAACGCTTTTGCACGCTCCAACCCAAGAGCACGCAATATTCCTGATTGGGTAGCATTGCCAAACACTACCGGCTCCCCTGCGAGGAAAGCCTCATGCACCTTCTCTGAATCAAGATCCAGAGCCAACACATCAATTCCCTCAGCCTGCAAAATTCGACAGACATTCTGACCGAGATGACCGTACCCACAGACAACCACATGACCGCGCAACCCTTCACTGAATTCGGCGATTTTCGCCTCTGTGCTGAGAGGGTGGTCAATACTGCTTCTTTTACATATTTTACCTATCGATCTTGCAAGTGACGCGCTTGAGCGCATCATCAATGGCGCAAACAACATGCTAATGATAATGGCGGCAAGTATCGGTTGCGCGAAATCCGTATTTAACAGCCCGAGAGCCACGGCACTACTTACTACCAAAAGACCAAATTCTCCGCCGTGCGCCAAAGTTATAGCTGATTGCCACGCCTCTTGAGATTGATGCTTAAATGTGACCACCAAAGGTGCCAGGACGAATGCCTTGATAAAAAGTAACGCCAATAATGCCATGACTATAACTACGGGCTGAGAAACAAACACCGCAGGATCTAACTGCACACCAATGGAGAGAAAAAATACACCCAACATCATATCCCGAAAAGGACGAATATCCGCTTCAATCTGGTGTTTAAAACGGG
>CAZQSG010000188.1:0-2514 GCA_964595925.1 uncultured Anaerolineaceae bacterium
TCATATTCCTGATTCAAGAATTTATCGGCTACTTCTTCAAAAAATCGCTGCCAGCTTTCCTCTTCAGCGCTGGGATTGATCGGATAAAACAATGCCCCTACATCTTGTGCCGCCCGCATATCCCCAGGAGCATCGCCAATCATCAAGATATGATTATCTGCATACTTCCCTTTGGCAGCCATCATCAGATGTTCCGCTTTTTTGCCCATTTCCTGACCAGCAATGATACGAACGTATTGGTCAATATTATGCTCCTTCCATTCGCGGGTCAACGCCTCTACGGGCGTGGCAGACACAACGATCATATCAGCATGATCTTGCAATTTTTGCAGACTCTCGCGCAGGAAAGGGAATGGTGGTACGCCATGCACTATATCGCCGATCGTGTCATTCACCGTATTTGTCCATTGCCATGCAATTTCCAGATCCGGTTTGTCCGGGTTGGCGTCCATGTACATCTTAAGTCCTTCATTACTATGCGGAAACTGATCCTGGGCAACAAAAGCCCTAACATTTGGGAACTCAGGTAAATTGCCATTACGCCTGATTACTTCTTCGCGTTCTGCCAACAGATCAACAACCTTCGTTAATGCAGGCCAACGATTAATACCTCGCCATTTGGAATAAAGATTAACAAATTCGGCTGCTTCTCGCGCATACTTAGATACTGCCTGCAGAGACCAATATTTGATGATATTGGGGATGAAACATTCTTTGTGCTTGATCTCCATCGAATCGAAAGCGCAGCCATCACTGTCGATACCAACAAAAAATTTCTTTTTCGGTTGCATTTCAACCAGAGGCCTATTGAATTCATTATCGAGAACCATTAATCATTTCTCCTTCCAGAGGTGTGTTTTGATAAACCTTGCAGGCATCATTTTTTTGCTCTTTTTATGCAAATATTATTTTTCAGACGAATAAATGCTCTACTAATACTAAAGCTCATTCTAAGCTTTTAAATTTTAAACAAAGCTCGATTTCGTGAGCGCTCACGGTGTTGATTAAATCATATCGGAGAACTCATGTCAAGGAGGGTTTCCCTGAGTACTATATTTCTTGTTTCTATCAGTACTAGAAATATTTACAATTCTCTTATAGAATTTTATATGACTACGTAGTAATATATTGAGAGAGTTATAGAATTGTTGGGCTTGCTCAAAGAAATTGTCGTCTATTTACCCGTCATAGGAGTTGATTAATGCCAGAAAAAAGAAAAACTCAGCCCCGCGTCATCGTATTCAGCACACCAAGCTGTACCTATTGCAATTTGGCAAAACGCTATTTCCGAGAAAAACAAATCCGCTTTAGAAATGTCGATGTCAGCCGTGATGCAGCTGCGGCACGTGATATGCAGCGCAGATCAGGACAATCAGGCGTACCTGTGATTGATATTGGTGGAAAAATTATCGTCGGTTTTGACCGCAATAAAATCAACAAATATTTGGATATTCATTAAATTATTTAAAGGAGTTATCATGAGCAAATTGAAAATTCAACCCTTAGGAATTCGTGTCGTAATCAAACCTTTAGAACAAGAAGCAAAGACTGCCTCAGGTTTATATATCCCAGAAAGCGCCAAAGAAAAACCGCAGACTGGTGTCGTCGTTGCTGTTGGTGATGATGAAGAAATTACATTAAAAGTGGATGATGTTGTAATTTATGCTAAATACACCGGCACCGAGGTCAAACTTGAAGGTGAAGACTATCTGATCATGGAATATGGTGACGTTTTAGCCAAAATGCTAAGCTAATATTTCTCACATTTACTGATAGGAAAAATAGCCTTGATAACATAATGGGGCTGTTTTCTTTATATACCCATCGGAGATAACGATATGGTATTGAAAAACGCGGTTCTTTCTCTGCTCACTTTCCGGGCCATGTCTGGTTACGATTTGAAAAAAATGCTAGACAGCACCATCGGACATATCTGGTCCACGACCCAGAGCCATATCTATAAAGTGTTGCACGAATTAGAAAGCACAGGCCTCGTAACTGCAAAAGAAATTGAGCAAAGAGGTCGACCAAACCGCAAACTTTATACTATCACCTCAAAAGGTGAAAAAGAACTGCAACAATGGTGGACAACTCCTTTAGAATGCGATCCTGTTCGTGAAGCCTGGCTCATTCAAATCTATTTTGCTCATCTACTGAAAAATGAACAGATTACTCACCTTTTTGAAGCTAAACTTCAAGAACTGGAGGAACGACTCGCCACCTGTGAAGAACAAAAGCCATATTCCTCTGACACCCCCCCTTTTTTTACCAACCTCCTCGATGAACGAATGCATGAACTGAGGCAGATGACAATTGATTTTGGTAAGGCGTATTACCAATTTCAGATTAACTGGCATAAAAAAGCCTTGGATCGCATCAAGCACCTTCCTCCAATGGAAAACAAAGAAGAATAATAGTTCCCTTTTTTTACGCAATGAAAACGATTTCAATTCCAGCATTTCTCGCTGCGGATGCACTTTTCCCTGTTTCTTCACTTTTGGTTTGTGCACCTTT